>PMAF01000203.1 GCA_003152455.1 Hyphomicrobiales bacterium | reverse complement strand
ATTACACCATCAGTATGTTCGGGTTTGATTTTCGACAGGGACACGGTATCAAATCGAACACGGTCACGGTTTCATTGCCGATGCCAAATTTCTCAGCCCATGCGTAATTGTTTCTGCCGCGTGGGAGGGACCAGATTAAAAATGATTGTTTTACGGCCGCCTTTTGAACATCACTTCAATTCGCACTAGAAGGTTTCTAAGGACCGCCACGTGCAAAGAATGTCGCGATGCGTCCGAGATTTCAGTAACCAGCTTGTTGGTCATCGCCTCGGCGAAGGTGTCGAAGTTCACGATCTGTAACACAAAGGCGCCCGGGCCGCCGATCACATTCTCCCGATAATAGTTCGGCAAGCCTCCGGGTGGATGCGTGTGTACATAGAGGAAGGTTCCGGGCACGCCGCCGGTTTTCTCGTTGATGATGGCAAGGCCGTTGATGGTGATGCCCTTCGCCACGGCGCCGTCGCGCGCCTCGGTCACTGGCCGGCCGGAATTGTTGCTGCCGTCGCCGGACACGTCGATGATCTGCCGCTCGGCGGTGATGCCGCTGGCCTCGAGCTGCGCGACGGCGTAATCGATACCGGAGCCGATCGCGGTGCGGCCCGCCGTTGACCGCGGCGCGCCAAGCAGGATGTTGGCGAATTCGGCGGCTCCCTCGCTATCGCGGATCACCATCCATTTCGCCACCACGGCCTGTTGCTCCGGTCCCGCCCATTCGAGGAAGCACAAAGCGACGTCTCCGTGCGGGCCCGCTTGAATGGCTTGCAAGAACCGTGGCGCCGTTACGGCCGCAGCGTAGCCTCGGCGCTGGAGCTGGAATTCCTCATCATCAATACTGCGCGATACATCCGCCGCGAGCACGATTGCGACGTCGACCGTCTGCGCGCGCACTATCGTCGGTAAGATCGCAATGGCGGCGAACACCACGCGCCCCGCAAACGAAACGAGCCGCCTGCGCCGCATCGGCGCCTCCTCTTGAAGTTGTCGCCAGAGCATAAGATGATCCGAGCCGCCACAAAAGTCGCCACGCAATGTTGCAACTTGCGCCACGACCTGCGCCTACGCACTGCAGGTTTCGGACGCACTGGTAGAAAACCTATATTTTCAATATCATGCGGATCATTCCAAGGTTGATGTTTAGGCACAGGAGTAAATGCGATGACCCTCAATAGGCGCGATTTGCTCATATCGGGTGGTGCAGCGGCGGCAGCCGGCGGCGTTGCGGCTGTGAGTCCGGTGTCTGCTCAAACTCCGCGGGTTCCGGCCAAGTGGGATCACGAGGCGGATGTTGTGGTTATTGGCGCCGGTGCAACGGGATTTACCGCCGCCATTGTAGCGCGCGAAGCGGGTTCGTCGGTTATCGTGCTTGAGGCTGAGAAACATATCGGCGGTCATGCAATTACGAGCGGCGGCAACGTTCCGCTCGGCGGCGGGACCAGCGTTCAAAAAAAGCACGGGATCGAAGATTCGCCGGATCTATTGTTTCGAGATCTCACCGACTGGTCTGTGGTCGAACCCAACGGATTTCCTGATTACCGATACAACGATAGGGAGATTATCCGCGCTTTCGCCGACAACAGCGTACCGACTTTCGAATGGCTAGTCGCCCATGGCGTGATCTTCGTCGATAAAGCGCCTGACGGCGCCGGCGGGAATTCCGTGGGAAACTCGGTGCCGCGAGAAATGCACTGCGCCGTGATGAATTGGCCGATGGTTCAGACCGGCAAACCCGCCGATCCGAGTATCCAGGCAACTAAGTCATCGGGCAATGGCCTCATACGCCCGCTAGAGGTTGCGGCTAAGAAGGCAGGCGTCGAAATTCTGCTTGAGCATAGGATGACCTCGATCTACCGGCAGTCGCCGAATTCTGGGCGTGTGGTCGGCGTCGCGGTCGACGCCAAAGGCAGTAAACTAAACATCCGCGCGCGCAAAGCCGTCATCGTCGCGACCGGCGGTTCAACAGGCAATGTGAATTTCCGCCGCATGTTCGATCCACGCCTCACCGAAGAGTATTGCGGCTTAGCCGGCATGCCTTGGTCGAACCAAGACGCCAGCGGTGAACTCGCTGGCATGGCAATCGGAGCATCGTTATGGGGCCTTTACAACCAGACCGGCGAATTCGCCTACAAAATAACTAAGGCCGGTGCGATAGGGACCCAATACGGCTACGTCAATTTGCGTTGGATGCCCGGCAGCTCTGTGTTCGATCGCGCCCGGGCCACGGGTCTGCACGTCAACGACTGGCAGGATGTCATCCTGGTGAACATGCTGGGTAATCGCTTTTATGACGAGACTGGCAAGCAATTCACCGCCAACGACTATAAGTCGATCGATCCCTATACCGAAGGAAGCTATCTCAACGCCAAAAACATCAAGTATAATCCGAATAACTTCATCAACGCGGCTCTTGCTGGCATCGGCGACGCACATAATGGCGGTGGTCCGATCTGGGCAATATTCGACGCCGACGCGGTCACCCGTGAGAAATGGAATCCAACGCCGCCCAACGTCGATGTCGATGCCGGTTTCTTTTTTCAAGCCGACACCCTGTCTGATCTCGCGAAAAAGATCGTGATGAAATACCAGCGGCTTCCTATGCCTTCCGCAAATCTTGAAACAACCGTCGTCCGGTACAATTCCTTCGTCGATTCGGGCATCGACGAGGATTTTGGTAAGCCCAAGCCGTTGCACAAGATCGTGACACCGCCGTTTTTTGCCGCGTGGTCGACGCCGGTTGTTCACGACACACGCGCTGGCCTGCGGATTAATGCAAAATGCCAGGTCATGGCTTTAAACGGTCAAGTTATCCCTGGTCTGTATTGTGGTGGAGAATCTGCGGGTGGTTTCAGCCAACATGGCTTGGCGCGAGCCACATATCAGGGCTATGTCGCCGGCAATACCGCCGCCGCAGAAAGTGGACGCGGCTGATCAATTGCCAGCTTTGAGCGAAAAGTTGGTAAGGCTGTTGTGGGTACCGAAAGCCTTATCCGCATTGATTAGCCGAAGGAATCGCCTAACGTCATAGGATAATGTGCGCCCTGCTCTGTTTCATCCTGGCCGTCTTGGCATTGCCATTCAAGTCGAAGAGCCGACTTGATGCCGAGAACGCGGCGCTCCGACATCAATTGATAGTTCTGCGGCGCAAGGTGCACGGTCGCGTTCGGCTCACGAACAACGACCGCTGGTTCTTTATACAGCTATATCGCTGGTTCCCATCGATCCTGACGGTTGTGTGACTACGTGAGGCGTGAACGGCGACGGTTTTTAGGGGGCGACCCCCCATTTGTCGACCGCGGTCTTGATCGAACTTGGAGACGGGTCGGCGCGGTCAATTGAAAGGGAACCGCCGTACGTCAAGACCCAACGCGATAGCGTTGAATTGAACAGCTCCTTTTTTGACATATAGCGTATACGTTCCCAGGTTACACCGCCCTCTACACCGTGATCCTCAACCTTCTGGTGGCAATCGTGCTCACGCCCGTGTTCAACGCAATGAACACACGGCGCACCCCGATCGACGAGACCGTCGCGGCCGATTATCACGTCTGAAAAATTGGAGTTGAAAGCGGCTCTAGCGGACCTGCCGCGGACATCGCGGAATCGACGTAATTGACGCATGACCTAGCATAGCGCGACCCGGCCGAGAAGGTCGCGCCTCGAGATGTGACGCCGGCACCGACCCGAACATCCGCGACGACAAACACCATGCGATAGCGCTCGCATGGGCGGACTTCTTGTGCCGGAAGAAATTCGAGATGCTGGTCAGCCAGAGACGCGGACGAAAGTAGCTCATTGGATCATGAATCGTCCCGATGATCATTCATGTACGTTTCCTGACGAGACGCGTATTTGTGCAATCCGTCGTCTTATCGTGAACCCAACGAATGAGAGTTGAGCGCCAAAATCTAGCTTGCCGCCCATGGGCGATGGGATAGACTGGCAAGAGGCGGTCATCTCTGAGCAGATGATTGCAAGATTACAGGGAGGAATGACAATGAATAAGTTTAAGAAGCGCGCCACGTGCAGCCCAATGCTTGCGGTGCTTCCGGCAAATGCGGTCTTCCTTGCACTTGCACTTGCGCTCGCAACGCCCACATATGCGCAAACGAAAGACCCCATCAAAATCGGTGTCATTGCTGAAGCGCAGGCTGTCGCCGGCTCGTCGATCCCGCTCGCCGCCCAACTTGCGGCCGACGAGATTAACGCCGCAGGCGGGGTCAACGGCCGCAAGATCGAGATTGTCTCTTATGACAATCACTCATCCGCCGCGGAATCGGTGCGCGCGTTCCAGCGGGCCGCGAACGAGGATCACGTCAACGCCGTCATCGCGAGCTATATCAGCGAGGTCGTGCTTGCTCTCGAGCCTTGGGCCGGGCGCCTCAAGACGGTGATGATCACGCCGGGCGCCGCCTCCGACGTCATCACCCAAAACATCGCCAAGGACTACAAGCATAACAAATACACATTCCACGGCTATCTGACATCAACGAGCATCGCGGACTCCGTCTGCGATTCCGCGAAGGACCTTCTCGTGAAGGACCTCAAGATGAAGACCGCGGTCGTCATGAGCGAAGATGCTGCCTGGACGACCCCGCTTGATGCCGAATACTTGAAATGTCTGCCAAAAATCGGGCTCAAGGTAATCGACCATATCCGCGTCTCGCCCGATACAACGGATTTCACGCCGATCTTCAACAAAATCGAGGGCGAAAAGCCCGATGTGATTATCACCGGCATTTCGCATGTGGGCGTGCAGCCGACGGTACAGGCGAAGAGCCAGGAAGTGCCGATCCCGATGTACGGCGTCTCTTCGCAAGCGTCGAATTCTAGCTTTTGGCAGGACACGAACGGCGCGGTCGATGGCGTGCTGTACCAGGCCGTCTCCGGACCCGATGTCGCCGTGACGCCGAAGACGCTCCCATTCGTCGCAGCCTTCAAGAAGCGCTTCGGCAATTTCCCGTCCTATTGCGGCTACACCGCCTACGACGAGGTCTATTACATCGCCGACGCGATCAAGCGAGCCGGTTCGACAGACCCCGACAAGCTCGTCGATGCGCTCGAAAAGACGGATTATGTGGGCACGATTGGCCGCGTCCAGTTCCAGGGGAAGGACACGCCTTATCCGCACGCTCTCAAGATCGGCGCAAGCACGATCACTGGCCTCATGCTGCAATGGCAGAATGGCAAGCAGGTCAATCTTTGGCCGGCCAAGGTGGCCAATGGAAAGTTGAAATTCCCGAAGTTCATCAAGGTCGGATCGGCCAATTAACGAGGGAATGATCGACCGCACTTTCGTACCTCTCCCCGCCTGCTGCCACGGGCGGGGAGAAGTCTTGGGTGCGAGCCGAGTGAGTGGACCGCGAGACCGCTCGGCCCCTCGTCCGCACCTCGACGGCGATCACTTGCCGCTGAAGCGGGAGGAAACCCTGCGGCTTTACCGAGGTCTGACCGATGCTGTTCTGGCAAATCCTGATCGATGGCTTTGCGATCAGTTCGCTCTACGCGCTCGGCGCCACGGGCTTTGCTCTGATTTTCGGCGTCTCCGGCGTCCTCAACCTATCCCATGGCGCGCTGATGGTCGCGGCCGTAGTCGCGGCCTGGGCCGCCGGCGCCCACCTGCACGCCGGGCCTTATGCAGGGGCGGCGCTCGGTGTGGCCATCGGGTTTAGCACCTCGCTTCTGACCTATTTCGTCATTGTCCGACCGCTGCAGCACTCCCGCAAAATTCGCGAGGAGGAAAAGGAGATCTTCATTCTCACAGCGACGCTGCTCTGGGGCATCATGATCCAGGAGCTTATTGCCTATCTCTACACGAATAATGCGAAAACCGTGGCTCCGATCGTGGAAGGCGTCGTGTGGATCGTCGGCGTACGCACGCCTTCCAACGAGATTTTCACTGCGGTCGTGTGCTGGCTCGTTATCGGCCTGCTTTGGCTCCTCGTGAATCGAACGCGCGCCGGAAAGGCGGTTCTTGCCGCCTCGATGAATCCACGAGGGGTGACGCTTCTTGGCATCGAACTGTCGCAGGTCTACATCGCCGTTTGGGCGATCTATGGCGTGCTCGTCGGCATTGCCGGCGTGCTCCTCGGCATGTTTCTCGGCGTTTCGTCCTATAGTGTCGGGCCGTTGACGGCGAGCGCGTTCGCGATCGTTGTGCTGGGCGGTCTCGGTAGCGTCTCGGGAGCGCTGATTGCGGCCTATGTCGTGGGCTATCTCGAAACCATGACAGCCTATCTCATCTCGCCGGCCTATCGCACCATCCCCGCACTCTTGCTTGTTGTGGCGGTAATGTATGTACGTCCGCGCGGGCTGTTGGGGCGCCGATAGATGCGTTCCTTTTCCACCGCGCGCGTGCTCCTGTTCGCTCTCGGCGTGATCGTGCTCGCGTCGTTTTTGCCGCTCGGCGTCTCCGGCTACATTCTCGGTCTTCTGACGATCGCCTACTACTTCGGCGTTTTCGCGATGTCTTGGGACCTGCTCTTTGGCTTCGCCGGCGAGGTGAATTTCGGGCCGACGTTTCTAATTGGGACCGGCGCCTATGCGGCGGGCATCCTCGATAATCTTTACCAACTGCCAATCTGGATCTGCCTCGTCGCAGGCGCGCTTGCCGCCGTGATCGGCGGCGTGGTGCTCGCGCTCCCGGCGCTCAGGGTGCGCGGGCCCTATTTTGGGCTGACGACGCTCGTCGCCGTGCTCATGTTGCAGAACTTCATCGTGGTCGCCGCTGGGCTGACGGGCGGCGAAATCGGCCTAGTGGTACCTGACGTGATCTCGGTCAGCGATACGACAAATTACGAAATCGCGCTCTGGTTCATGGCGATTAGCGGCGCGATCCTGTTCTCGCTCTCGCGCTCCCCGGTCGGGCTCATCTTGCAGGCGAGCGGACAAGACGCGGTGCAGGCGGGTGCACTCGGTTTCAATGTGACGAAGCACAAGCTCGCGGCTTTCATCATCAGCGCCTTCTTCTCGGGATTAGCCGGGGCGCTGATGGTTTTTTACCTGGGCACGGCCTCGGTCGGGACCCTTGTCGACATCACGGTTGGGGTGCAGATCATCATTGCCGCGGTGCTCGGTGGCAGACGCACCATCCTCGGCGCTGTGCTTGGCGCCATCTTCCTCATCGCCATGAGCGAGGCGCTGCGACCGCTCGGCGATCTTTCGAACTTCGTCGTCTTCGCCATAGCCCTCATCGTCGTTCTGCTCTTCCCGAACGGCCTTCTCGGCCTGCTCACGGGCACGAAGGAGAACATATGAGCATGGCGGCCGGTGCCCATCTCGAGGTTAAGGGCCTCACCAAGCGCTTCGGCGGCCTTGTTGCTGTGAAAGAGATGGCGCTCAGCGTGCGAGCCGGCGAAATACTCGGGCTCATCGGCCCCAACGGCTCTGGCAAGTCGACGGTGATGAAGCTCATCATGGGGATTGAGCGCCCCGACGCGGGTTCCGTGCGCATCAATGGCGTCGAGGTCGCCGGCTGGCCTTCGCACAAGATCGCCCGGATGGGGGCGGGCATTGTCTTCCAACATTCGCGTCCCCTGCACCGCCAGACCGTTTTCGAGAACATCAAGCTCGCGCTTCTGCCCGACAAACTCACCCGGCTGTTTGCCGACCCGGAAATTGATGAGCGCGTCCGCGCTATTGCTGCGCGCGTCGGCCTGAGCGCGGTGCTCGACCGGCGCCCCGCCACTTTGCCGTTCGCCGATCTGCGTAAGATCGAGATTGCGAAAGCGATCGCGCGAGATCCGCAGGTGCTTTTGATCGATGAGCCCTTCGCCGGCCTTACGTCAAAGGATACGGCAGCTTTTTCCGAACTCATCTGCGAGCTTCGCGACGATGGGCGCGCCGTGCTCCTCGTCGATCACAATGTGAAGAGCGTCGCCCGGCTGGTTGATCGCGTGCTTGCCATGTATGTTGGCGAGTGCATTGCCGAGGGTACTGCGGATGAGGTGATGCGCAACGAAACAGTGAGGCGTGTCTATCTCGGCGGCAGCATCGAGACCGCGGCGCGCCCCGAATCCTCCTTCCGCGATAGCATCGCCCCGTTCCTTGCCGTTGAGAATGTCAGCGTCCACTACGGCAAGGCACAGGCCCTCGAAAACGTGTCGATTCACGTGCACGCGGGGGAGTTCGTCTCGGTCGTAGGCCTTAACGGGGCGGGGAAAACCACGCTCTTCAATACCGTCTCGGGCTTCCTTCCCTATTCAGGCGACATTCGTCGCGAGGGCGCCTCGCTGCGCGGCCTGACTGCGGCGACGATCGCACGCAACGGCATCGTGCAATGCCCCGAAGGCCGCGAACTCTTCACCGACATGACGGTACGTGAGAATCTCGATCTCGGCGGCCACCATCTGTCGCCCGCTGAGTGCGCCAATCAGATCGGCTGGCTTTTCGATCTGTTCCCGATCCTGCACGACCGCCAGAAGCAGGCGGCCGGCACGCTTTCCGGTGGCGAGCAGCAGATGCTGACGATCGCGCGCGCCCTGATGATGAAACCGAAGCTTTTGATCTTGGACGAGCCGACGCTGGGACTCGCGCCCGTCATCCTCGAGCAGCTTTCGAAGGCACTCGAACGCTTACGGCAGACCAGCGCGATCAGCGTGTTGCTCGGCGAGCAGAATGTCACATTCGCGCTACCGCATGCAGACCGCGTCTATGTGCTCGAACATGCGCGCATCGTCTGGGAGGGCGAGCCGGCCCGCTTCGCGGCGGAAGCCGGAACGGGGTATTTGTAGGAACGGGCTGGCACTTTTCTGCTGGCCGCTGCACTGAAACAAATCGTAGGCTAGATTGTTTTCTCAACAATTTCAAAGGGAAGCGTTTTACAACCGACACCCGAAAAGCCATGAACAGGACCGGAACAACCCGACAAATTGTAAAACAGATTTTCCCGTTCGCTTAGCAATGGGCTGCGCGATGATGAGGCTGGGGCGCAAGTACCAGAACGGGAGGTTGGTGAAGGCCGGGAAAGCGCTGCTCGACCAGGCGAACAACAGCCCGGAAGTGCAGAACCACCCATCGTCACCGAACGACGCGGGCCTGCTGAAGCCTATCCGGGATTGGGACGACGAAGTGTTGGACGCCGCCCTGCGGAACTGGCCGAAGCCGACGGCCAAGGCGTGAGCGAAGCGCAGACCGCTATAGGCAACGGGTCACAATCCTCCGTTACTGCTTGCGCGGGTCGGCCGCTTGAACAAGGGCTCTGATCTCCCGAACAGTTGCCCGCATGACCCTGCGGGTTGCTTTGGCCTCGCGCGTGTAGACCCCGTGCTTGAAATTCCCGTTGCGACTACCCCGAGGGCCGCCCGAGCCCTTACGCCGTTGGAAATAGTGGTGGCGCAACATGCGCTAGCTATCATCCAGTGCGAAATTGGCGTGGAAATGTGGCTGCGAAAGAATACCGAAAAGGAAATCACCCACATTATCGCAGAAACGAGGATGCGGTGCGCCAAGCCGCTAGAGGCGCACACGTACTGCTACGCGATAAAACGGAAATGGCGAAAGAAGGATACGTAGATCACGCCTGCTTCCCAAGCAAACGTATCCGAGACGGTTTGCAGTTCACCACCAAAGCAGAATCAAGACTTTTGCAGGTTGCTGACGCCTGTGCGTGGGGCTATCCGCCGCGCCGCAAATAACGCGCCTAACGCTTTTCGCTTTTATCAGCCTGTGCGCGACCAGATTGTGCTCCTGGATGAGCAGCAGAAGACGGCTTTGGATGAGCAACCCGCTTGAAAGCTGTCTCAAAATCCTTCGGATCGTCGGAAGCGACTACTTCGCGCGCCATTTCGACGAAACGCTTATGGCGTTCGGCGCATCTCTGCCATAGGCGCAATCAGCAGAGCTTTCGGTAGTGTCCTAATTTTATTTTTCAGCACAAGGCCACGCTTCTTTAAAGGCCGTCATTGCGCTGTCTAGCATTGGCGCGGGTCTATTCGTGGGATTCTCCTCAACCCACGCCAAGAATCGGTGACGCAGAGAGTTGCCGTTAACGGGACCGTGGGTTGGGCAGATAGCCCAGATTTGAAAGGGCGCCATAAAATTATGATCGAGTGCAGGTTCTTGATACGCCTTTCCCATCATAATGAGAACGCTTCCCACGCCCATCAGATAGCCGCCGCAAATCGGATCATTTCGGACGCACCGATTATATAAACTTTGGGTCGTACCAGCGTCCTGAGCCATTGAAGAACAACACGCCAGTAAGAGGATAACGCCGACTATTATTCCGCGTGTCACTTAGCGCTCCTGCTTTCGGCCACGATAGCCGCCCGCACGGCCTCTACTGGCGACGTAATCGGCGGCAAATGCAGCACGGCAAAGAACCGCCGTTTATCGCTTCCCTCTATCGGAGACGACCAAGCATAAGCTTTTTTGGCCTTAGGGTGGCCGTCAATGCGGAAAACGTGGACGACACCTTCCCAGACCGTCTTGCCGCCGAACGTCTCTTTGACGGGCACCGATTGGGCAAGCGTGGCTGTGCAGCCGTGCTGAGATTCGACGGCTTTCTTAAGTTGATCGGCGGACAATTCAATCACGTTGGCCATGTTTTTATGGCAATGGCAGCGAGTGTTTTTTGACGATCAACTATTTCCGCTGTCCTCCACTCGGATGCGTCAGAAATCTGCTTCGTTAGAAGATATGGTGATTTTGCGAACAAGGGTTTTTTTATATTAAACTCGGCGCTCTTTGCAGTGGAATTATCGCTCGCGCGCATCAGGCAAAGATTGCCAATGCGCTTATAATAAAGCTTGACTTGTTCCTCGCTAAATTGCGGCCAATTACCTTCCGGCTTTTCGGGCAGAATGTGTTCAAGATTTATCATGCTGCGGTCGTCATTCGGTATATGCCACGGCTCTGCTTCATCCTTTACAGCGAGCTCCATGGATCGCAAGAAATAGCGGGCAAGCTTTCGATTAGAAAGAGTTGCAATTTCAAATGCCGCCGCAAAGGACCCACCGGTAGGCGTCAATGCCTTTAGGCTGCTTTGAAGGATTTCAGCGGTCGTAATCGTGCCAATAACGATTTTATGTGCAGCGGCGGCGAGACCTTCCTCGACCGTACCAGTACGGGTACTGCTGGCTATCATTAGCCGCACGCTCAGCGACACACAAAACAGAAATGCCTTCTCTGCTTCCTTGTCGGAAACTTTCTGAACTAGCCGCTGCGCTGAATCGCGTGCTTGGCGCGCACTTCGTCTGGCAAAAGAATATCGACCGGCCGACCGAGCAATTCGTCGCGGGCGTAGCCGAACAGACGTTCGATCTCGCCGTTGATCATGATAATGGTGCCGTCGCCGTTGACGGCGATCATGCCGCTGGGCGACGCCTCGACCGCGAGCCGGAAAATCTCCCGCGTCGGCCCAGCGTCAACGGGCATTTCGCTCCGTTCCGCCGCTCACGGAAGTCATACGCGCGATTCGACGCCGCCGCCGTTCATCGCGCTGACCTCGACCTGTTTTGCGGCGCTGTTCGAAGGGCGGGCGCGCACGCGGTCGAGCACGAACAGCCGGATGGCCGACGACAGATTGCTCTGGTGGCGGCAGCGGTCGATTTCAGCCACCGTGTTCGACAGGGTTGTATGCCGTCCCAGCGCGATCTCCTTCAGCCCGCTCCAGAATGCATCCTCGAGACTGACACTGGTCTTATGTCCACCGATGACGATGGACCGCTTTACGATCGGCGATTTCATAGGCGTTTCCCTTTTGCAAGGTGATGGCCAAAAATTGACGACTGGCTTTCTGCCGCAATCGATCTACGGGCACACCCCGAATGGACGTTCGACGCAATCATGCAAACGTCTCGCCGGTATCCTATTTCAGGATCACCGCGGCACTGCGAATTCCGCACTTGAGCCGCATCACGCAGTCTTCGTTCCACGAAGCGCCACGCGATCATGTTTTGGCAGGATGCCGCTAAAATAATAATTTTGTCTGTTCATACTTGCACAATATGAAAATACTTTTTTGCGGTACCGTGCTGCCACTCCGGTAGCTGCGATCGTATCCAGGCACCACAAGATGGGAATTAGATACCGGCATCATGGTGCGTTAATCCGGGCCGCCGGCAAGAGTCCGGCAACGTTTCGATCCCTGCCATTTGAGTTCTGCGTCCCGGCGGTCGATTTTCGCAAGTCCACACTATTCCCTTTTGAACACCGGCGAGACTAAATCAATTGACTGCATCGAATCTTTCCAGCGCGGGCTTTCCTTAGCGCGTATTTCTCTACCTTCGAAAATTCCGCCGCGCTTCATACCTCGTTTACTCCGGCATGATCTATTCGCCGTGTAAATAGTCGATTTTGTTTCGTTCGGAAGATCGCATGAACGCTTATCGGCTGCTGCATGTGGAAGACGAGCCGGACATCCGCGAGGTCGTGGAAATGTCGCTCGCGCTAGATCCCGCTATTGTGTTGAAGAGCTGCGCTAGCGGCGCGGACGCTTTGGTGGCCGCCGCCGCCTGGCAACCAGACGTCATCCTGATGGACGTGATGATGCCGGTGATGGACGGCGCGGAGACCCTGACGCATCTGCGCAATGACGCCCGGACCGCCAAGATCCCCATAGTGTTCATGACCGCGCGCGCGCAAGCCCGCGAGGTTGAGCATTTTCTGTCGCTCGGCGCGGCCGGCGTGATTCCCAAGCCGTTCGATCCGATGACGTTGGCCGCCGCGGTGCGCGCCTTTTTACCCGCACCGCAAGCAGCGCTCACGCAGGCCGGTTGAACAAGTCCCGATTTGAATAGGCTGCCAAGTCGCCGGCCGCCGCCCTCCGCAACGCCTCGAGCTCGGATTCGAGGGTAGCCATCTCCGCCGGTGTAAGCGCGCGTTTGGCTTTCGCCGGGGCGCACATCACGCTTTCCGCCGAGCCAGCGGCCTTGCCGGTCGCAGCAAAGTCGAGCGTCGCGGCAATGCCGCACATTTCGTGCAGCCGGCGATGGGCGGCAATCACGATCTCGATCGTCTCGCAGCCGGCTATTGTCTCCAGCGCGGCGAAGCTGTCGCCGATCTTGCCGTCGAGCGCGGCGGCAAAACGCGCGCACACACGCGCGAGGCGCTCGGCGAATTCATCCTCAAGCGTCACCCGCGGTCCTTCCAAAGAGCTGGCTGGAGCGGTGCTTTTGCCACGGGGAAGTTAAAGACTTCCTGTCCGGGCACAATATTGTTTGTACTTGCGGTACAATTATGCGGCTAACACTGTATAAAATGGGTATTGAAGGTAGAATATTATAGTCAAGCTTCGGAAGGACCATGCATAATCCTTGCGCTCCGCCGCTTGCAAATTCCACCTTCGCCGCCTAGGCGCGGCGCCAAGCTCCGGCGCATTCCGTTTTCACCAATCGAAAGTACCCGGACTTACCAACCGCGATTGCACAGCCGGCGCCGAAGGGGGCTAGGCAGCGATCTGATTGTGGATCATTCTGGGAGGGTGCGTCATAAGCACAAATTATAAACGGGACAGGGGGAAATGCCGTGGCTCAAACCATTGAGGGATTCGTCGGTACCGCGCTGGACGATGCGAAAATATCGCCGCTTCATCGGAGAATTATCGGGCTCATAGCCGCTGGATATTTCTTCGATGTTATCGATTTTACCGTCTTCGGCTCACTCGTTCCGTACATACTTCAATCCAAGTTCGCAACGGGAGCCGAAGTCGCTGGCATCGGCAGCGCCGCCATTTTCGGAATGTTCATCGGCACGGCCGGCCAGGGTGAATTCAGCGATCGTTTCGGCCGCAGATTCATCTATCAGTTCAACCTGCTGCTGTTCGGCATCTTCACGATCCTCGGAGCGTTTGCCCCGACCGTCACGTTGCTGGTCGCCTGCCGCTTTATCGCCGGGATCGGACTCGGCGCCGAGCAGCCGCTAGCCTTCGCCTATGCCGGCGAATATGCGCCCAAGCGCATCCGCGGCCGCATCCTGGCGCTCGTTCATTTCATCGGCGGCGCCTGCGTGTGGCCGATCGGAACGGCGCTCGTGCTTGCCTTCGGCACCTTTTTGGCTGCACCCGAGCAGGTGTGGCGAGGCGTCTGGGTGGTCGTCGGCATCGGTGCGCTGATCGTTTGGGTCTTCCGTTTCACGCTGCCGGAATCACCGCGCTATTTGGCGACGCATGGCAGAGGCAAGGAAGCCCTCGACGTGCTCGGGCGGCTCGGCATTGCCGGACCGAAGGAGCCGCTGTCGACCGACGCCGCCAGCGACACCAAGAGCGATCCGTTCGGCGTGGTCTTCAGAATGTTCCCGAGGCGCGTCATCGCCGGAATGATCTGCTTCACGGCGTTCTTCGGCGTCGCCATCGGCCTGGGCGCCTGGCTGCCGAACATGATGGGCGCTAAGGGTTTCTCCATCACCAAATCGCTCCAATACACCCTCGCCATGAACTTCGCCGTGCCGTGCGCGAGCCTATTCATGATGTATGCGCTCGACAAATTCGGCCGCAAGATCACGTCGGTTTGCGCGTTCGTATGCGCGGGTTTGATGGCGATCGTGTTCGCCAATGCCGGCACCCCCATCCAACTTATGGTTGCCGGGTTCATCATGATCTTCTTCGTCCAGGTTGCTGGCAACTCGATGCAGATCTTCGCGTCGGAGGTGTTCCCCACCAACGCGCGGGCATCCGGCTTCGGTTGGGCCGCGGGCGTCGGCCGGCTTGCTACGGCCTTCATCATCCCGACCATTCTGTGGATCCAGAACGGCTACGGCCTCACGACGGTTTTCGTGTGCCTCGCCATCGCTCTGGTGATCGCAGCCGGCTCGGTGACGCAACTCGGCCCCGAGGCACGGCAGAAAAGCCTCGACGAAATCGCCCCGCCGACGGGCTGATAGCATTCGACAAAACTGCGAGGCCCGGTTCGGCGCGCTGCCGGACCGGGCCTCGCCCATTCAGACCGGCAATTTGATAGTCTGACCCGCATGGCCACCCTTCCCGGCACCAGCGCCAAGAACATCCGTTTCGTGTCGCGCTGCGATCAGGGCGGACGGCCCGATGGCGTGCAGGTCCTCCTGCACAAGGGCCACGCTTTCATCGGCCATATGTTCAGCGACGGTTATTCGGTCGTGGACGTGGGCGACCCTCTCCACCCCAAGACGGTTGCCTTCGTGGCGGCGCCGAAAAACACCCGCTCGCACCATTTGCAGATCCACGGCGACATCCTGCTCGCCGTCAACGGCCCGAATATCTGGGCAATGCAGCAATATGCGAGCAACCAGGACTATTACGCCAAGTCGCTGATCGACTCGGTGCAGACCGAACAGCCGTTCGCGGCGGGCTTGCGCGTGTTCGATATTGCGAACCCGGCGCGCCCGCGCGAAATTGCGTTCCTCGACATGCCCGGCTTCGGTGCGCATCGCATCTGGTGGGTCGGCGGCCGCTACGCCTATGTATCCGTGCATTTCGAGGGTTTCATCGATCATGCCCTGGCGGTGATCGATGTGTCGGACCCCACCAAGCCGGAATTGGCCGGACGCTGGTGGCTACCCGGCATGAACCGCGCCGGCGGCGAGACCGCGCCGAATTCGTTCGGCAAGCGCACGGCGCTGCATCATCTCATCAGCGCGGGCAACATCGGCTATGCCGCCTGGCGCGACGGTGGCTTCACGATTCACGATTTGAGCGATCCGCCGAACCCGAAACTCCTCAGCCACCGCAATTACGCTCCCCCCTTCGGCGGCGGCGCGCACACGCCGCTGCCGCTGGCGAACCGCAAGCTGCTGGTGCTCGCCGACGAGGCTACTTCGGCGAACTGCGCCAATGGCCTCGCCTACACCTGGCTGACTGACGTGCGCGAACCGTCAAACCCGGTGTCGATCGCAACACTGCCGACCCCGGCTGAAGAGGACTTCTGCGCCAAAGGCGCGAAATTCGGCCCGCACAATCTGCATGAGAACCGGCCGGGTTCGTTCCAAAGCGAGGATCTGGTGTTTGCCACCTATCACAATGCCGGTTTGCGCGTGTATGACATCCGCAATGCCTTCGAACCAAAGCAGGTCGGCTATTTCGTGCCGCCGCCGCCGGAGAAAATCGTCGACCAGAGGCCTAATCCCGCCAAGGTGATCCAGTCCTGCGACGTCTTTGTCGATAAAGATGGATTGATGTATCTCACCGACACCAATGCGGGGCTCTACATCCTACAATATGAGGAAAAATGACTGAGAAATTCGGGCGGCTCGCGTTGCATATGTGGACCATCGACACCACGCCGTTGGCGACCGCGCTCGATGCGGCGAAACAAAGCGGCTTCGACGCCGTCGAGTTGCGCCGCACTGATTTCAAGCGCTGCTTTGACGCCGGCATGTCGAACGCCCAGGTACTCGATCTGATCAAGAAAGCCGGCATCCCGGTCGGCGTGCTCGGCGTCGAATACGGCTGGCTGTTCGCCACCGGCGACGAGAGCCAGCGGCTGTTCAAGGTGTTCCGCGAATCCTGCGAGAACGCGGTCGCGCTCGGCTGCAACACGTTAATGAGCGCGCCCGGCCAGGTGGAGGGCCCGATCAAGGATGCGATCCAATATCTGAAAGAGGCGGGCGATATCGCCGCTGAATACAAACTGAAACTGGCGATCGAGTTCAACTCGCAGCACGACGTGCTCAACAGCCTCGCCGTTCTGACCGAACTGATCGAGGGCGCTAACAAACCGAATTGTGGCTACCTCATCGACGCCTATCACTTTACCCGCAGCGGCGCCGGTGGCCGCGGTTTCGAGAATGTGCCCGCCGGCCAGATATTTTGTTTTCAGTACAGTGATTTGTCGCCCAACCCGGTGACCGGCGTGCGGCGGCCGACCGACCGGCTGCCGCCCGGCAAGGGCGTGGTCAAATGGCGCGAGATGCTCGGCCTGTTGGCGGAAAAAGGCTACACTGGCTATCTGAGCTACGAGGCGCCCAACCCCGAGCAATGGGCCCGGTCGCCCTACGACGTCGCGCGCGAGGGCGTCGAACTCACCAAGACATTATTGCGGGACGCGGTCCCGAGTTACAGCGCATGATCCCGAAAGGTGGATACCGATTTTCGGACAAGATCATGCGAAAAACAAGTTGAGGATTCATCATGGCAGAAGAACTCCCGCTCTTTCTCGGACTAAACGACAAGACCGTTACCGACATTCCCAAGACGGTCGAGAAGCAGCGCTACATGACCAGTGTCGCGCCCAAGGCCGCCAACCCGGGCAAATGGGTCGAGCAGCCGCGCATGCCGATCCCGACCGGCGAACACGCCGTAATCGAATGCCAGGGAAAGATCCACTCCATCGCCGGCTATGCCAAGCACCGCGTCGATCAGAACTTCCATCAGGTGTTCGATCCGAAGACCGGCGCCTGGACGCTGAAGGCGCCCTTTCCGCACCCGTGCAATCACGTGGCGGGGGTGTCGATCGGCACCAAGATCTACACCTTCGGCGGCTTCGTCGAGCAGAACCGCTGCCCGCATTCCAAGTGCTTCGTCTACGACACCGCGACCGACCAATGGGCGCCGATTGCGCCGATCTCACGGCCGCGCGGCGCGATCTCGGCCATCATGCTCGACGGCAATATCCACCTGCTCGGCGGCCGCGACGTGCGCTCGGTCGAATGGCACGAGGTCTATGATCCGGAGGCCAACAAATATTCGGATCGCGCCAGCATGCGCGGCTCGACCGGCACGCAGCCTTTCGTCGGCCAGCGCGACCACATGGGCGTCGCGGTGGTCGATGGAAAAATCCACGCTATCGCCGGCCGCATGGACTCCTACGATTTCAACACCAGCCTCAACGCCGTCTACGATCCCAAGACCGATGGCTGGAGCTTCCGCGCACCGTTGCCGACAGCGCGTAGCGGTCCTTCTTGCGTCTATATCGGCGGCAAGATCGTGGTGTTCGGCGGCGAAGCCACCGGCCGAGTGTTCGGCACCAACGAGGCCTACGATCCAAAGACCGACACTTGGGAAGCCCTCACGCCCATGGCGATCCCGCGTCACGGATTGCATGGCGCGACCTGTGCGGTGATCGGCAACTTGGTGCATGTGCCCGGCGGCGGACCCGTCCCCGGCGGCCAGGTGCAGGGCGCCTATCACGACGCTTTTACGTTTGGACGATCGTAGCGTCCCAGCGAGGCGCAATGGCGCTCATCGACATCAACAGCGTAAGCAAGACTTATGCGCTGGGCAACGATCGCGAACTGACGGCCATCGATCGGATCGCGTTGTCGATCGGCGAGGGCGAATTCGTCTCCATCATCGGACCGAGCGGCTGCGGTAAGAGCACGCTGCTGCACATGATCGGCGGCTTCGTGCCCTGCTCGGCCGGCGAAATCCGCATGCGCGGCGCCGCGATCCGCGAACCGGGCCGCACCGCGGCATCGTGTTCCAGCATTTCGCCCTGTTTCCCTGGAAAACCGTGCTCGGCAATGTGGAATATGGCCTCGCCGAGCGCGGCGTTGCCAAGGCGGAACGCCGGCGCACCGCGCAATCCTTCATCGACATGGTCAAGCTCAACGGCTTCGAGAACACGTTCCCGAACCGGCTGTCCGGTGGCATGCAGCAGCCCGTCGCCATCGCGCGCATGCTGGCCTGCGAGCCGTCGATCTTGCTGATGGACGAGCCGTTCGGCGCTCTCGACGCGCAAACCCGCAAGATCATGCAGGAGGAGTTGCGCGAACTGTGGCAGCGTTTCCGCAAAACCGTGGTGTTCGTCACGCACGATGTGCGCGAGGCGGTGTTTCTCTCCCAGCGCGTGGTGGTGATGAGCGCGCGGCCCGGTCGGATCAAGACCATCATCGAGACTGGGCTAGGGCCTGACGCCACGCGCGCGGCGATCGACGCGAAGGCCGACGAGCTGTGGGACTTGTTGCGCGACGAGGTCGTGCGCACCATCGCCGAGGAAGGGGGCGGCCTATGAGCAAAGCGCTGCGCATTGCGATTTTCTATCTGCCGATCTTCGTCGGACTTGCCTTATGGGAGCTCGCGGCGCGTGCCAGCCTGCTCAATCCATCACTGTTTCCGTCGCTCGGCGATACGCTGATGGCGTTTGGGCGGCTCGCCACAAAGGGGCACCTGCTCGACCACGCCGAACTGTCGCTGTTCCGCCAGTCGAGCGGCTTTTTCCTGGCCGCGTGCTTCGGCATCGCCTCCGGCATACTGATGGCCGAGAGTCGCCGGGTGCGCAATATTCTCGAGCCGCTGCTGCGCGCGACCTACCCTCTGCCGAAATCGGCGCTCCGCCCTCACAGCGAAGGCGGCCGTCACATTTTCAGACTGCGCGATTAGCGCGCCGGCCGCAAATCGAGTCCGGCGACGCCGGCCGCCACATTGAGGCCCGTCTGCCCCTGCACCGATACAGGCTGCAGCGTCACGGTATGGTTCGAGCCGCCGACCAGAACGTTGGCGCCGACACCGGCGCCAACCGTCGCCTCCGCGCTCGCGCCGCCGTAGTGGCCGGCCAGTGCGCCGAAGCGGCGGTTGGTCGGCGCAAAGACCGACCAGACCATCTCACCGCCGGCGGTCGCGCCGAGATCGAGACCGAATTTGGTGATCGATCCGGTATAGACCTCACGCGGTCCCGGCTGTGACGGCGTGAACATGCAGGCCACTTCTTTTTTCGAAGTGATGATCAGGCCGATGCCGGCCGAAATATCGCAGGTCAAAGTGCCGGCCTTCGTCCGCTCCGGGACTTGGGCCACGGACGGCACGGGTGATACCATCGCCGCAACAACCCCCAAGGCGACGAGAGCGCTGAGACGCTTTTTCATGTTGCAACTCCCTTTTCGATTGATATTGCCCAATAACGGAATGCGCCGGAAAAGGTTCCCCGTGCGGCTTGAGGCTTTGAATGTCCTCGACAGAATTTATCCGGTCGGCGGCGCGGTTTACGAGATGCAGCGGCCGGGGCCTTGCGCCCGCGCCGTTGACAGCAGCGGACTGTACGGCGGATCGCACCCGATCAGCACCGGCGGCGTCGATCCCAGAGCCGGCTGCGTGCCGACGGCGGTCGGCAGATTCAGGCGGTCACCCTTAAGCGTGCGGTCGACGTATTGTGTCGTTGTACCAGGCTCCGACGCCGGCCGCGCACGCACCGCCAGACCGAAGCCTATCGGCAGCACGATAAAATCCGTCACCAGCACCATCAGGGTGCCTGCCAAAAGATAGGAAGCGATTTTGCGCATCGGTGGCCTCCACCGTCGTCGCCCGGGCTGCCGTGAATTCGCTACAAACAGCCACGCGAGGTTTGGATGGAAACGGCGGGTGCGGCGATATGTTCCCCGCGGGCGCTCAGCGGGTGGCGAGAATCTGGCTCGCCGGTATCACGATATAGCAACGCAGCCCTTCGGGATCGAATTTCAGGTTGACCGCAGCATCGAGCGCATTGGCAAGATTGCGCTCGATCACCATGCTGCCGAAGCCTTTCTTGCGGCGGTTCTTCACCTTAGGACCGTTTTCCTCACGCCACTCGAGATCGATCGCGTTGCCGCGCAGCGCCCAGGCGATCGATACCCGTCCCTCGGGCACCGAAAGGGCCCCGAATTTCGCCGCGTTAACCGCGAGCTCGTGCAGCGCGAGGCCCAGCGTTTGCGCCGCTTCCGGCTTGAGCGCGACCGGCACGCCCTCGACCGAGACCTGCGCGCCGTCGTCGCCGCTGAAAGCGGCCAATTGAGATTCGATGAGTTCGCGCAAGGACGCCCCATACCAGCTCTCGCGCACCAGCAGGTCATGAGAGGCGGCCAAAGCCTGCAATCGCGCCGCAAACTGATCGAGAAACCCGCTGGTCGACCCGGCATGACGGGCAGTCTGGCGCGCCATCGCCTGAATCACCGCCAGCAGGTTCTTGGAGCGGTGCGTCAGTTCGCGCATCAGCAACCGCAAATGCGCTTCGCCCTCCTTGCGTTCGGTGACATCGACCGATGCGCAGGTCACTCCCACGATGTCGCCCGCCTCGTTGCGAAGCGGTTCGATATGGAGGTCGTTCCAGCGCAGGCCGGATCCGTTATCGAGCGCGACCTCCGCGCGCTTCGGCTGGCCGTTCGCCAGCGCCTCCCGTTTTATGGCGATAACGGCGGCGCCGGCGTCCGGCGGCAAAATCTCCTCGTCGGTACGGCCGAGAATGTCCTCGATCTCGCGCCCCAGCATGGGATCGCTGACCGAGGTGTAACGGAGATCGCGATCCTGGGTGTAGACCGTGACATGGGAGCCGCGCAACGCCGTTTCATAGCGCGCAAAGCGGGCCCTCAGCTGACCGAGCTCCCAGTCCTTTGCTGTGACCTGCGCTTCGAGTTGCTGACATTCCTGCCGCAGCTTCGCCAGTTCCTCGTCCGCCGCCCCCGGCATGTCGTGCGCCATGACGGTCATTTCTTCACGTTACAATAGCCGCCAATGCCCAGCGCGCGGATTGCGGCCGGCAGGCAGTGACTCGGAAAGTCAAATGAACACAGGCGGCGCAAGCTCTGTCAATGAACGAGGTCACATTGTACCTGCTTCGTGCACCGCTGCCGGATACTACCTTCGCCGCTTCCGGGTCGTGGATTTCGAAGGCGGCAGAATATTTTAACGCGGACCAACGCGAACAGTTGCATAGCCTGCCGATCATTGCGGGTTCTTGGGCAGTTTTAACCGTGATCGGGCAAGCGCCGAAAGGTTCGGGAACCTTTCGAACGGCGTGACGTTTCGTCTTCAACGGGTTCCATGAACAAAGGATAAGGGGATAGCAATGAGCACGCGTGCAGCAAAATCCGCTACCGCCGAGGAAATCGCGGCCATCGAGGATCTGGTGGCCGACTTGGAAAAGCGCCTGCGCCGCCTGACCGGAAGCACCCGCCGCGAAGTATCTGGCGCCACAGGCGAAATCAGCGATTTCGTGAGCGAAGCGCTGGAGCGCATTACCAGCCGCGTGCGCGAAACCGCGTCCAACGCCGGACAAACGCTGGCCGACGAAGCGACGCGTGTCGGCAGCGACGCGTTCAAGAAGCTGACCAACGAGGTCGAGCATCGGCCGCTCCTCATGCTGGCAGTCGCCGCCGGGATCGGGTTTCTGGCCGGGCTGGCGAACCGGCGCTAGAAAAAGAAAATGGGCATCGAGCACATCACAGAAATGGCGGTCGAGCGCGTGTTCGGCCGGCTGATACGCCGCGTGCTGAGGGCGATCGCCGTGGGCGTATTCGGCATTGTGGCGATTTACTACTTTACCGTCGCCGGAACGATTGCGCTTGAAGGCCAATACGGCGAGCTTTACGCGCGCCTGATCGTGGGCGCGATTTACACGGCCATTGCCATTGCCATCGCGATTACGCTGGCAATCAATGGCAGGGCCACGAAATCCAGCACGCCCGCGCTGAGCCATCCGCGCGAGATGCAGATCGCAATGCTCATAGAAGCCGTCATGCTCGGCTATTCTCTGGCCCGCAAAGGCACCCGAGCAAGCTAGCTCGCCTGACACGCTAGCTTGCCTTGCGCTCGCGCCGTTTGGCATTCCGTTCGAAGAACAGAGCTTGGCTGAGCACCGCCGACACGGTCGCCGGCTGGAACGGCTTGGCGATCAGGAATGCCGGCTCCGGCCGCTCGCCGGTCAGGAAACGCTCCGGATAGGCGGTAATGAAGATCACCGGCACTTCGAAGGTGCGCAGCATCTCATTGACCGCATCCAGCCCCGAGCTGCCGTCGGCCAGCTGAATGTCGGCCAGAATAATTCCCGGCCGCTTGGTTTTGGCCAGCGCGATCGCCTCGGCATGGGTGCGCGCGACGCCGAGCACCCGGTGGCCGAGACTTTCGACCAGGCCCTCGAGATCGAGGGCGATGAAGGTCTCGTCTTCGATGATCAGCACGTCGGTGGCGATTTCGGCGGCGAGTTCGCGGCCGGAGTCTTCCACCAATTCGCGCAACTTCGGAACATCGACGTCCAGCACCTTGGCGGCGTCGTCTTCCGACAGCCCTTCCAGGGCGACCAGCAAAAATGCCTGACGCGGCATCGGCGCGATCTGGGCGAGATGCTTTTCAACTGGCTGTTCGGACGCTGCCCCGATGGATTTGGTGTTGAGGGCGACCGAGTTCCAAATTTTGGTAAAGAGTTGGTAGAGCGCAATCCGGGTCGATGCGGTGGAATCCAGCACCTTGGGGTCCTGGATCAGGGCTTCCAGGGTCGCCGCCACATAGACGTCCCCTGAAGCCTGGCTGCCCGAAAGCGCCCGAGCGTACCGGCGTAGATAGGGTAGATGCTGTGCAACTGTTTGAGATGTCGACAAGAATCCCTCCGAACGTAAGTGCCCCTGGGTTGGTCGGGCACAGCCCCCAAATATTCCATCAAAGCCTGCTTAAGCCTTCCTAACGTGGCTGCGGGAAAAAAGTTCCCTATTAATGGAACCATCCCCCGATTCAGGGGTTTGGCTATGACATCGGGGGACCTGCGCCCGTGATTGGGCAAGGGGATTTGGGGTTGATCGATGACTGAACGCAAACCCGTGGGACAACAAAAACCAATGGATACCGCGGAAACCCACAATCGGAAGAGTACTTCCAAGCCGGCCAAGTTGAGCCGCGAGGTGCAGGCTCGCCTGGGCCAGCAACTGCGCTCCATGTACGACGACGTGGTAAATCAAGGCGTACCCGATCGGTTCACCGCCTTGCTGAATCAAATCAATGGCGACGGTAACAAGGACGGGCAGTAAAGAATGGACGACTCAGTCCGCAAAGCCGTTCTCGGCGCGGTTCCAAGCCTCCGCGCATTCGCGATCTCGCTCTGCGGGAACGTGGATCGCGCGGACGACCTGGTGCAGGAAACGCTGCTGCGCGCGCTCGCCAATATCCACTCGTTTCAGCCCGGCACCAACATGTCGGCATGGCTGTTTACCATCCTGCGCAATCATTTCCGCTCGGAGTACCGCAAGCGCCGGCGCGAGGTCGAGGACGGCGAAGGCCGCTATGCCCAGACGCTGAAATCGCAGCCCGAGCAATACGGCCGCGTCGAGTTTCGCGAATTCCGCGAGGCGCTGACCCACCTGCCGGCCGACCAGCGCGAGGCGCTCATATTGGTCGGCGCCTCGGGATTCTCTTACGAAGAAGCCGCCAATATCTGCGGCTGCGCCGTCGGCACCATCAAATCGCGCGTCAACCGCGCGCGCACGCGGCTGGCCGAATTGATGTCGATCGAGGACGCCGACGAATTCGGCCCGGACGAGCAGACCCGCGCGGTGATGGCCGGCGGCGGCGAATAATCCAGAGTTCTCTATCCTCGCAAGATTTTTAATCTGCCCGGCCCGGGGGATGGATGCGCGCCCGAAGCGGCTTGCTACCATGGCGTGAAGCCGGCTGGCCTTTTATGAGGCCCTGCCGCATAATGTTACGATGGAAATCCGGCATTTGCGTTACTTCGCGGCGGTGGCGTCGGAGCTGCATTTCGCGCGCGCCGCCGAGCGTCTCAACATCGCCCCCCCGACGCTCAGCCAGCAGATCAAGTGGCTTGAATCGCATCTCGGCGTCGAGCTTTTTGTCCGCAGCACGAAGAGAAAGGTTGAGCTGACCTTCGCCGGCCAGCAATTCCAAAAGCGCGCCTTGGCCCTCATCGAGAGCTTCGAACTGGCCGAACGTTTCGCCCGCGAAGCCGCCCGCGGCGAGGTTGGCGAAGTCAAACTAGGCTACGTGGTTTCGGCCGCGACATCGGGCGACGTAAAAAAGGCCATCGAAATTGCGCGTGCCGTGGCGCCAAACGTGGTGATTCAAATTCGGCGCATGGAGACGCTCCCGCAAATCAAGTCCATCACGTCCGGCCTTATTGATATCGGATTCATGCGGCGCATGTTTTCATATCCGGTCGGGGTCGAGGCTTTCGGCCTGCCCGTCCAGCGCTTCCGCCTGGTCGTCCACGAAGACCATCCGCTGGCAAGCCAAAAGCGGATTACCGCCGCAGCTTTGGCCAAGCAAAAATTCGTTGCTTATGAAATGGACGCCGAGATCGGATTTTGGCGAAACATCACCGCCGTCCTTCCGCCCGGCACGATCCCGCAAATCGCTCAGCGCGCGCCCGACGCAATTTCATTGCTGACGCTGATCAGCGCCAATATCGGTGTTTCCGTCCTGCCGGAGTCGTTCGAAAAAATCATTCATCCGCCGGTCGTGATGCGGGATATCGCGGGGCCGCCGAGATATGCGCAGAACTCGGTGGTCTACCGCGCGAACGAAACCTCGCCGGCGGTGCGCGCTGTGGTCGAAGCAATCCGCTCGGCATATGCGTCAACGTAGCGCGCGCGCGAACATCGCGAAGATTTCGGTCCAATCCTTCTCGGCAGCCTCGCGATCGTAGACGTCGCGGTCTGGGATCGCATAGCCGTGGCGCGCGCCGGCATGGGTGACCGAGCGGTATTTCAAATCCGGCCGGTTTCCCAGCAGGCTATCGAGCGTCACTGCAATGCTGGGCGGAACGTAAGGGTCATGCTCGGCAAATCCGCAATACATTTCGCCGCGGAAACGGTCGGCGAACCGGTGCGGCGAATCCCGCTTGTCGCTGACGAGCTGAGTGCCGTGCAGCGACGCCGTTGCCACCATTCGCTCCGGCCGCGTGCCGGCGATGAACATGGCGTGCCGACCGCCCATGCAGAACCCGACCGAGCCTGCCCGGCCCTGGCTTACTTGCTCGTTTTCGAAAAATCGCAGCAAGGCGCCGACGTCGGCGTCCACCATCGCATTGCTGAGCGCCGCGCCATGTCGCCGCACGGCCTCCTGCTGTTCCTTTGACGCGATCTCCATCGACACCGACTGGCCCCGCGCATTGCGGAAATCGAAGCCCTTGACGCCGTCGCGGTGATATAAATTCGGAACGACCGCGCAATAGCCCTGCAATGCGATGCGGGCCGCAATTTCGAAAAGTTGCGCGCGCACGCCCCAGATGTCCATGCACAGGATGACCAGCGGGACCGCGGCTTCGCCCGCGGGCCGCGCCATGAAGGCGTCCATTGATCCGGCAGGCGTCGGAATATCGACGTGTCGCTCGATCACCGATGTCACTACTTGCCGTTCNNAAACCGCTGGCGCGCTTCGTCGGTTTTCAGGAATTCGTTCACCGCAGCGTTTAACTTGTCGACGATCGCCGGCGGCATGTGCGGCGGGCCGAACACGGCAAACCACGTCGATGCGTAAACGCCGGGGAAGTCCGCCTGTCGCATCGACGGAACCCCCGGCAACGATTCAAGCGGCTCGGGGGTCATGACCGCGAGCACGTGGGCCGATTTCAACTGCGGCGTATAGGCGGCGCATCCGATATCGATGCGGCCGCCCAGGAGGTCCGGCAGCATGTCGCCGCCGCTGCGATAAGCGATGTAGGAGCCCGTGAAGCCTTCGTGCGAACCCAGCAGCAAGGCAGCGAGATGCCCCATGGTGCCGGGCCCAGGATGGCCGATATTGAGGCGCCCAGGATTTTGCTTTGCCCAATCGACGATCGCTTTCAGCGATTGCCCGGGGGCCTTGGCGCCACCGAGGATGACGTTCGGGGTATCGCCCAGCAGCACGATCGGCGTAAAATCCTTCGCGGAATCGTAACCGACCGATGAATCCATGATCGGCCGCAAGACCACCGGGCCGACTGCCTGGATCGCGATTGTGTAGCCATCCGGCGGAGCCTTGGCGACGGCGATGGCGGACACCACGCCGCCGCCGCCCGCCCGGTTTTCGACGACGATGGGTTGGCCGAGTTTCTTCGAGACAAATTCGCCGAAGGTGCGGGCGATCGTATCCATGCTGCCGCCGGGTCCCGCGCCGACGAACAACGAGATCGGACGATCCGGCCAAGTCTGCGCATGAACGGAATGTGCGGCTACCGCGCAAAACAGCAACGCTGTGAGCGCTCGCGAGAAAAACTGAATAAAATTCATGGGCCACGCCTTGCAACTGCCGACGGTGACCGCAATTAGACTATGACCGGCAGGAAGCGTCAACCGCGAGTTGCACCCACCTTTTTGCCGTCAAACGGTTGCAACATGTCCCCACCTTCATTCGCGCCGGCCTTGCCCACCCCATTGGATGAAATTCTCTTATGACACGGAGTGAAACCGAGGTCGCGATTATCGGCGGCGGCGCGGCCGGCATCGCTGCCGGACGGCGGCTGCGCGATGCGGGCGTCGACTGCCTGCTGATCGAAGCGCGGCCGCGGCTGGGCGGGCGGGCTTGGACGATTGTCGATGCCTCTGGTTTCGCGCTCGACCTCGGCTGCGGCTGGCTGCATTCGGCCAACCGCAATCCGTGGGTGAAAGTTGCCGAAGAGCAAGGCCGCACGGTCGATAAGACGCGTCCGCCCTGGACCAAGCCCTCGTTGCGCATGCGCTTCCCGCTCGACGAACAGCAGGAATTCCGCGACAAGATGGACAAGCTCTATGACCGTCTCGAAGCCATGCTCGCCAAAGGCGGCGACGTGCCGGCCTCGCAGGGCCTCGAGCCCGGCAATCGCTGGAATGACCTGATTGTCGCGGTCGGCACTTATATCAGCGGCACCGAACTCGGCCGCATGTCCGCGCGCGATTTCATCAACTACCAGGACTCGGGCGTGAATTGGAGCGTGATCGAGGGCTATGGCGCGACCATCGCAGCCGCCGGCGACGGACTGCACGCCGCACTCGATTGTCCGGTGCGCCGCATCGATCACAGCGGCAAGCAATTGAAAATCGAAACGGCAAAAGGCACGATCATGGCGGATTCGGCCATCGTCACGCTGCCGAGCGCCGTGCTCGCCGATGCCGAAGACTTATTTTGGCCGGCGTTGCCTCAAAAGACGAATGCGGCGCGCGGCTTGCCGCTCGGTCTTGCCGACAAGCTGTTCATCGCGCTCGCCGATGCCGACGAGTTCGAGCCCAACAGCCGCGTGTTCGGTCATACCGACCGCGTGGCGACCGCCAGTTACCAGTTGCGGCCGTTCGGGCGGCCGATGATCGAGGCTTATTTCGGCGGCAGCCATGNNTTCGGCAGCGCGTTCGCGCGCCGGCTTAAGCCGCTTGCTATGCATCGCTGGGGCACCGATCCGTTCGCGCGCGGCTCCTATTCGTATGCGCTGCCGGGCATGGCGGATTGCCGTGCGGCGCTGGCCGCGGCGGTCGATGGCCGGCTGTTCTTCGCCGGCGAGGCCTGCTCCCCCGGCGACTTCTCGACCGCGCACGGCGGATTTCACACCGGGGTCGCCGCGGCCGATGCGGCGGTTGCGGCGCGGCAACGCAAACATGTCTGATATGCGGGCCGAGCCCGTTTGACCTAGCTCACCGATCCTGGCCCTAGTTCGTGCGATGTCCCAGCCATCAGCAGTCGCTAGGAACGCCAGTTGGACCGCGCTAAGCTGCGCGACGTCATAGCACATAGGCTCCCGCTCAGCCGCGGATGAGTACCGAAGCGGCTTCGCGTCAGCGCCGTTTGGAAATTGGTTATCGTACGTTGAATTTTGCCGGGGAACCTCCATGAACACGCTCACGCGGACGACCGCTGCGTCGCCCGAGACCGATCAACCGCACGGGATGGCGCTGTTGCGCGATCCGCTTCTCAACAAAGGCACGGGCTTCACCGACCAGGAGCGCGATGCGCTCGGTCTGCGCGGACTTTTGCCGGCCCATGTGCTTTCGATTCAAGCGCAAGCCGAGCGCGTGCTGACTAATTTGCGCCAGCAACCCAACGACCTTCAAAAATATGTCGCCCTCAACGCGCTGCATGACCGCAACGAGGCGCTATTCTTCCGTGTCGTTACCGACAATATCGACGAGATTCAGCCGCTCATCTATACCCCGACGGTCGGGCTCGCCTGCCAAAGGTTCGGCCACATCTTCCAGCGGCCGCGCGGCCTGTTCGTCAGCGCCAACGATCGCGGACGTATCGCGGCGGTTTTGCGAAACTGGCCTTACCCCGCCAAGCTGATTGTGGTAACCGACGGCGAGCGCATCCTGGGCCTCGGCGATCTCGGCGCCAACGGCATGGGCATTCCGGTCGGCAAGCTTTCGCTCTACTCGGCCTGCGCCGGCATTCACCCCAAGCTCTGCCTGCCGGTGATGCTCGACGTCGGCACCAACAATGAGAGCCTGCTGAACGATCCCTATTACGTCGGCCTGCGCCAAAAACGCATCACCGGTCAGCCTTATGACGAACTGGTGGACGAGTTTATCACTGCCGCGCGACAGGTATTCCCGGGCTCCTCATCCAGCTCGAGGATTTCGCCAATCATTCGGCATTCCATCTGCTGCATCGCTATCGCGACAAGATCCCCACCTTCAACGACGATATCCAGGGCACGGCGGCGGTCGCGCTCGCCGGCCTGTTCTCGGCCCTGCGGGTGACCGGCGGCAAACTCAAAGAGCAGAAACTATTATTCCTCGGCGCGGGCGAAGCCGCGACCGGCATCGCCGATCTCGTGGTGTCGGCCATGGTGGCGGACGGCGCCAGCGAAGCCGACGCGCGCGGGCAGATCTGGCTGGTGGATTCCCGTGGCCTGGTGGTCAAAGACCGCGCCGGTCTCAATGCGCAGAAACTTCGTTACGCGCACGCGCATGCGCCGGTCGGCGATTTCCTGTCAGCGATCAAGGATCTCAAGCCGACCGCGATCATCGGCGTCGCGGCGGTGGGCGGAACGTTCACGCCCAAGGTGTTGCGCACGATGGCCGAGATCAACAAGCAGCCGATCGTTTTCGCGCTCTCCAACCCGACGTCGCAGGCCGAATGCTCGGCCGAAGAGGCCTACCGCCGCACCGGCGGGCGGGCGCTGTTTGCCTGCGGCAGTCCCTACGATCCCGTCACGATCGACGGCAAAACCTTCGTGCCGCGCCAGGGCAACAATTCCTACATCTTCCCCGGCGTCGGGCTCGGCGCGATCGCGAGCGAGACACGGCTGGTGACCGACGAGATGTTCATGGCGGCCGCTCATACACTGGCCGAGATGGTCAGCGAAGCCGACCTCAAGCAGGGAAGTCTCTATCCGGCGCTGCCGCAAATCCGCGAGGTTTCGGCCAGGATCGGGGCGGCGGTCGCCGCGGTTGCCTACCAACGCGGTCTTGCCGCCGGACCGGCGCCCAACGACTTGCGCGCGCTCGTCCAGGCGCAAATGTACGACCCGCGCTACTGATCCAAACGCGGACAACGAACAAGGCCCCGCGCGACTGCAGTCGCACGGGGCCTCACATACGTTTACGCGGAACGCGACGCTGCTACGGCATAGTCGGGGCGCGGCCTCGTACCAAGCCAACAACCGCCGAAATGGCGAACAGGATGATCGCCACGAAGAACACCAGCTTGGCGGCTTCGACGGCCACGCCAGCGATACCGCCAAAGCCGAGCACGGCAGCGACCAAGGCGATGATCAGAAATGTTACGGCCCAACCTAACATGCCAGTCTCCTTTTCATCGGTTACGGGACGAATTCACGTGCCACGCCAACGCACGATCCGCCGATAAGTTCCCGATGGAGACTGCGGCGCTTTTCCGGATCAGGGCGCCTCTTCCTTGAAATCGGTATTGTGCTTGGGAAACCAGACATATCCCTTCAGCATGTAGTGCCAATACATAAGCGGCAGGCCGGTCAGCTTGATCCGCCAGCCCACCCAACGCTCCTTCGACGGATTGAGCGGCAAGGTCGGCGTGACTTTGCCGCCGTAGCAGAATTCCGCCAGGATGGTCTTGCCGATCGCCGTCGTCAGCGGGCACGAGGCATAGCCGTCATAGGCGCCCAACACCAGTTTGCCGGCAACTGCCGTGGCGATTTCATTGGCCACGACCGGCGCCTGCTTGCGCACTGCCGCGGCGGTCTTCGAGTTAGGCGTCGAACACACATCTCCGAGCGAATAGACATTCTGATAGCGCACGTGCTGCATGGTGGCCTGATTGACCTCGACCCAGCCGCTGGCATTGGCGAGCGGGCTCGACTTGATGTTGTCGTGCGGCGACTGCGGCGGCGAGACATGCAATAGGTCGAACGGCACGTTCTCCCTTTCGCCTTTACGATTGTCGCCGACGAATTCGAAGGTCGCAGTCTTGCCCTGCCCGTCTACCGCCGCCAGGTTCTGCTGGTAGTGCACGCCGATGCCGTAACGGGCCGCGACCTTGACCAGCGCGCGCGCGAAATAGGGCACGCCGAAGATGGCGGGCGCGTGAGTGAAGAAATCCAGCATGCAGTCTTTCCGGATGCCGCGTCGGCGCAGTCGATCGGCGATCAGGTAGACGATCTTCTGCGGCGCGCCTGGGCACTTGAACGGCATCGGCGGCTGCGTGCACACGACTTTGTCGCCGGCTTTGAGCTTCTGCACGCATTCCCAAGTGTAGCCGGCGGTGGTGGGAGAATAATTGCTGCACACGCCGTTGCGGCCGAGCGTGTCGGCAAGGCCCGCGATCTTATCCCAGTCGAGCTTCACGCCGGTGCAGACCACCAGATAGTCGTAGGTCAGCGCGTCGCCGTTTTGCAGCTGCACCGTGTTCTTGCCGGGTTCGAAGCTCTTGGCAGCGTCCCGAATCCAGGTAACGCCGGGCGGGATTACGCTTGCTTGCGGCCGGTGGGTTTTGGCCAGCGGGTAGACGCCTGCTCCGACCAATGTGAGCGACGGCTGATAATAATGCTCTTGCGCCGGCTCCACGATCGCGATTGCGATGTTACGGGCGCGCCGACGCAAAATCGCCGCCACCGTGATGCCGGCAGTGCCGCCGCCGACGATGAGAACCTGGTGATGCTGCCCGTTCGGCATTGACTATTCCCCCCTGATTTATTTGTTGAGCGCGCGAGCGGCGCCGAATTGAGCCGGTTCAATCGCGAGCTGTACGATCAATCCACAACATATCTCATAATTGCAATATGTTTTGCGGGACGCCGAGGCTGAATGGGAAATCGGGCGATTTCAGCCGCTTGCCGTGGAACTCGGAAACCCACCCGCGCGTTGAGTGACATGCGTGGCCGGGCTTCGAGGCAGCCGGCAGCGATTACTTGGGGGATTTATGACTCGGAAAGCCGCCCATCCCGACTCTCCGGCGCAGCCGAAAGGCCCTGCCGCAAGACCACACGCGGGACCGCAAAGCCCCAATAACCGTCTTGCGAGGCCACATTTTAGCCGCGGATTTTTGATGAATGGCGATGAGATTCGATGAGCGGAAGTGGCGCATGACCGTGAAAATCATGGCCTGGAAGATTGGAACGGCGGCCAGCTTGGCGCTTGCGATCGGCATCGCGAGCGGGCCAGCTGTCGCAAAAAGCGGCCGGCCCATTGTGGGCGTCGCATCTTATTACAACAAGGACTATCGGGGACGGACCGCGTCCGGCCAACGTTACGATCCCAATAAATTCACCTGCGCACACCGCAGTTTGCCGTTCGGAACGCGTCTGCGCGTCACCGACGCCAAAACGCAGCGCAGCGTCCAAGTCACGGTCAATGACCGCGGGCCATTCATCAAAGGCCGCGTTCTCGATCTTTCGTTCGCCGCCGCCAAAGCGCTGAACATGCCGGGCCGCGGTCTGATCCGCGTGACGGCGGCGGTCCAGTAGCCCGCCGGATCAACCCGGATGACGGCAATGCGCCTGCCGCGCTCCCGTCTTGTTATTGCAAAGTTCCCCGCACATAATCGCCGCCCTCAATCAAAATCGGGGAGGACGTAATGCCGACATTCATGGTTACAATGCATTTTACAGACCAAGGCATCCGCACGATCAAAGACGCACCGAAGCGCGTGCAAGCGGCCCGCGACCTCGGCAAGAAACTCGGTATTGAGATCAAGCATATTTTTCTCACGGCCGGTGAGAGCGATCTCGTGGCGTTCGTCGAGACGCAGCTTGGCGACAACATTGCCAAGTTTGCGCTGGTGCTCAGCGCGGCGGGCAACGTGCACACCCGCACCGGCCGGGCATGGACCGAGGCGGAATTTATGAAGATCGTTTCCGAGTTGCCCTAAGCCACGCCAACCTTCATCGTAGAAAAAAACCGGAGAGCAGCGCCGAGCTGCTCTCCTTGTTGTTCGCTGCCCCGCCTTTTCAAGGATAATCCCATGCCCGCCAAGCGCCCGGCGCCCCGCTTTGCCGTCCTCGACGAAGCGCACATGAACGACAGCCAGCGCGCGTTGCTGGAAGCGATCCGCTCGGGGCCGCGCGGTAAATCTGTCACCCCGCGCGGTCCGTTCGCGGTCTGGCTGCACGCGCCGGAGTTCGGCCACCTGGCGCAGGCGCTGGGCGGCCACTGCCGTTACCGCACCTCGCTGGCGCCGCGACTCTCGGAGTTCGCAATCCTGTGCACCGCGCGGCTTTGGAAAGCCCAATACGAGTGGTTCGCGCACGTGCCGCAGGCGGAGAAAGCCGGCGTCAAGCAAAAGACCATCCAGGCTCTGCGCGCGGGGCGTGAGCCGGCCTCCGCACCCAAGGACGAACGCGCCATCTTTGCCTTCACCCGCGAGCTCTACAAGACCAACCGCGTCAGCGATCGCGCCTACAAGCGCGTGCACGCCTTCCTCGGCGACGCCGGCACGGTCGAGCTGGTGGGCATCCTCGGCTATTACGCGTTGATCTCGATGACGCTCAATGTGTTTCGCATGATGCCGCCGGCGGACGCCGAATTGGGGTTCGCCGAGCCGAAGTGACGGCCATTACTTCATCTGCATGCCGCCCATGCCAGGCGTCGCGCCGCCGCCGCTCTTGGCGCCGCTGCTCTTGNNTTGAGCTGCTGCTTCAGGCCGACCAGCATCACATGATATCCGCTCGGTTCGAGCGTGACAGTCTGTCCCGGTTTGATCTCGATGCCATTAGCCACCCGCCGCATCTTCATCACGCCGCCGTCCATTTTCATTTCATGCACCTCGAAACTTTTGGCGACATCGGTCGAGCCGCCG
>PMAF01000110.1 GCA_003152455.1 Hyphomicrobiales bacterium | reverse complement strand
ACTCGCTCGGTCGCTGATGTCCCGGTGTAGAGGGCGATCGGACACGAGACGAGCGAGAGCTTGAGGTAGCCTTTCCAAAACGCACGCGCGGGCGCCATGGGGATATCTCCGCTTGGTTGCAGATGCCCATCCGGGCCACCTGCCGCGTTTACGGACCACCTTGCTCGGAGAAGCGCAGGTTGGCGCGGGCCAATCCGACGAAGCCCGCCTCTGTACGCTGAAACTAATGTAGGGCGCGGTTTCTGAGAGGCGAATCCTTTCGCTTGCGATGGTTAACCGTCTCGACACCACGGCGATCTGCGCCTGCTCTGATTTTCTGAAGGACCTCGGCCTGCAAGTCGTGCTCGCGGCGCCGGATGAAAAGCGTCACATCTTGATGGAAGTGGTCGATACCGTCGTTAATGTGAACCGCTCCAGGAACGATGTGCTCGTGGATGTCGAATATCTGACCGACAAGACGCGCCAGGCGCTGAGTGAAGCCGATCCGTATCGGAAGGGATTCGAGACGTTCAAGGCGAACGCGATCACCGCGGCGGCGGCTGGCGCTGTTCAGCAGGCGGCTGAATGAAACCGGCCGCGCAGGAAGACACCGCCACCCACTTTTTTGAGCGGCTTCTGGCGCTCTCCGAAAAGCGCCCTGACCGCACCCGCCCAGCCTCGGCCGCCCCTAATTACGATGAACCGCCCACGGCCGAGGGCGTCAAGCGTTTCCGGGAGCGCCTGTTGGCGGCCGAGCGGGTCGGGGCCATCGTCCTTCGGCATGGGAAGCGCGAGCGGCATCACTTGATTGAACGCGCCACGGTCAAGGATCCGGTGCTTCTCGCCTCTCACTTGGGTCGCAAGCGCGCTGCCGAGCGCCGCACGAAATCCATAGAGCGCGGTCTTGAAATCGCCCTTTGCCGCGCACCTCCTCCCCAGACTGTTGCCGGTGAATCAACGAATCCAAGCTCCGGCGGAGCCGCGCTGCTGTGGTGTCAGGCTGTACCATCAAGCTGTACCATCAAGTAGAATTTCAAAGCAAGAAATGCTGAAAACTCAATATGTTGGCTAAATGGTGGGCGCTATAGGGATTGAACCTATGACCTCTCCCGTGTGAAGGGGAACGTTGGTCGAAAAAACTTTTTAGAACAAACATCTAAGCTGAAGCCTAATACCTAGAATAGTCGCATCAATGGGTTACAAAGTACCCCCAAAAGCACCCGAACGTTTGCGGGCCTCGTCCATGCGTTTGAAATCCGCCATCGCGGCCTCGCGGCTGGCGGCTGGCGGCATAGCCGTAATCATGTGTGCTTTGAGGCATCCGCGCCGTGATCGTCCAGAACCAGCGGCGATCTGCCGGTGCGGCGTGCGGAGTGCCGCGGCAGGGAAGCGCCGACATGACGTTCCAGGGGCGATGATTCCTTGCCTTCGCCTGAAGGTTTCACGCCCGCGACCGGGCGCCAAACTATTCTATCCCGGGGGCTTAGCTTGGGCGCGCTTCGAAGATGCTGTCTCGGGCATCCCTGGTGCGCCGGCAACACGAACCTGGTCGCCTGATGCGATCCCGTCCGGCGGGTTCCCGATGACCCGGTCGTCGGCGGTTAGGCCCGATGCGATCTCGACCTCGTTGCCAAGATCGCGCGAGATCGTTACCGGCTTAAGAACGACGCGGCCATCGGCTCCGACCGTCGCCACACGCAGCCCGGTCTGATCGAAAATCAGCGCGCTCGCCGGCACGTTGATCGATGTGTCCGGACCCGGCAGTTCGAGGCGTATATTGGCAAACGCGCCGGTCATCAGCTCGCCAGTGGCGTTGTCGACGATGAGCAGCATCCGCGTCGTGCCGGAGGCGGCGTCGACCGCCTGCGCAGAGGCTTCGACGGTCGCCGGAAACACCCGCCCCGGATATTCGGGAACCGAGATCTGCGCCTTGGTGCCGATCTTGATGTTGGGCACGGAGCCCTGCGGAACGTTGACGTAAGCACGCAACTTTCTGGTGTCGGAAACCACAAACAAGGCCGGTCCGCCGCCGCCCGCGTTGATCAATGCGCCAACGTCGGTGTTGCGCGCGGTCACTAGCCCATCGAAAGGCGCGACAATGCGTTTGTATGTCTCCAGTACGCGTAAACGATTGCGATTGGCCTGCGCCGACTTGAGCAGTCCTTGCTTGTTGGCGAAATCGGCCGCCCTCTGGTCGAGGTCCTGCTTGGACACAGAGCCCGATTGGATCAACGACTGGCCGCGTTCTAGGGTCGCCTTGGACAGCGTGAAATTGGCCTCGGCGCTTGTGACGTCGGCCTCGGCTTGCATGATCTGCTGGTCGAGGTCGGGGGCGTCGATTTCGGCGATCAACTGCCCGGCCTTAACCGGCGTGCCGATGTCAGCCTTCCAATTCTTAAGATAGCCACTGACGCGCGCATAGAGTTGCGCCTGCGAATAGGCTTCCAGCCGGCCGGGCAGATCGATTGCCATCGGCTTGCCGCGGGTATCGGGCGCTACAACGGCTACGACGGGAACCGCCTGATTTTCGGTCCAGTCGCTTAAGCGGGCGTCGGCCATTCGCCGAGTCATGATGCCTTGCGCAACAATCACAACGACGAGGACTGCACCTACTAAAGCAGCGAGGCGCAGCCCACGGCGCGACACAACAGGCGGCCCGACGGGATCAGGCGACATGCGGCTCTCCGATTGCAGGGGCTCTGGCCCCTCGCGCGCGTCCATGCACGATACTGAACACAACCGGCACGAACATTAAAGTTGCAACGGTGGCAAAAATCAGCCCGCCGACGACGGCGCGGCCGAGCGGTGCGTTTTGTTCGCCCCCTTCGCCAAGACCGAGCGCCATAGGCGTCATTCCTATGATCATGGCTAGCGCTGTCATCAGCACGGGCCGGAAGCGGACGAACCCCGCTTCGATCGCCGCCTGAACCGGATCGCCAAGTTGCGCAAGGCGCTCCCGGGCGAAACTGATGACCAAGACGCTGTTGGCTGTCGCGACGCCCATGCACATGATGGCTCCGGTCAGCGCCGGAACGGACAGAGTCGTCTGTGTAGCAAACAGCATCCAGACGATGCCGGCAAGCGCGGCTGGCAGCGCGGTGACGATCACGAAAGGATCACCCCAAGACTGGAAATTGACCACGATCAACAGATAGATCAGCACGATAGCGCCGAGCAGGCCGAACAGCAATCCGCCGAACGCGCTGTCCATCGTCGTCACCTGCCCGCGCAGGACGACCGATGCTCCTTTGGGCGCATCCTTGGCCGTTTCATCTATGACCTTTTGCACATCGGCTGCGATTGCGCCGAGATCGCGACCTTGTGTAGTAGCGTAAATCTGAATCATACTTTGAATATTGTACTGGGAGACGACCGCGCTCCCCATTACACGATTGACGTCGGCGATTGCGCCGAGCGTTTGCGAGGGCGCGCCGGCCGCGGTAATCGGCAGGTTTTTCAGAGCGGTCAATGAATCGATCTGATATTGCGGGGTCTGCATCACGATCGGATAGGAAACGCCGTTTTCGGGATTGAGCCAAAATGTCGGCGCAACCTGGCTGCTGCCGGCGAGATTTACCACCAGGCTGTTTGTTACATCGCGTTCGGTCACGCCGACATACTGGGCGCGCGTCCTGTCGACGTCGACGTTAAAGCCAGGGCTGTTCAAGGACTGTTGAATGCGCGCGTCGACCAAGCCCGGGATATGTCGAAGCCGACGCAGCAATTCTTGCGCGTAAGCGAAATTCGCGACCACATTCGGGCCGCGAATCTGCAAATCGATCGGAGCCGGCGCGCCAAAATTCAGAATCTGGCTGATGATGTCGGCCGGCAAGAATGAGAACGTCATTCCCGGAAAACGCGGCGGCAATTCCTCGCGCAGCGTGCGAATATAATCCGCCGTCGGCCGGTGGCCATCATTGAGCTTGATCTGGATGTCACCATCCTGCGTACCGATGGTACCGGTGTTATTGTAGGTCATATTGATGCCGCTGACCGGCATGCCGATGTTGTCGACGACGGTACCGAGTTCTTGAGGCGGAATGATCTGCCGGATTGCCTTTTCGATATCGGCAAACTGACTTGCGGTTTCCTCGACGCGAGTTCCTATCTGAGTTCGGGCGTGCATAAGAATCTGGCCTGCATCGACAGATGGAAAGAAGTCGCGACCCAGAAACGGCGTTAACGCGAACGAAACGAGCACGAATGCGAGGAAGCCGGTCACGAACACGCCACGGCGGCGAAGAGCCATCGTCAACAACTCGCGGTAGACAAGACGGACGTGTTCGAAGCCCGCTTCAAAGCCGCGCTGGAAACGCACCAGTGGATTGCGAGAGGGCGGCAGCGGACCGTCCCGGCCATGCATGTCGGTATGCGCCGCGTGCTTGCGTAGCAGATAATTCGCCATCGTCGGCACCAGCGTGCGCGAGAGGATGAATGAGCAAATCATTGCCGACATGACCGCTTCGGCCATTGGCACGAACAGGAACCGCGCCACGCCTTGCAGGAAGAACATCGGCACGAATACGATGCAGATGCAGAGTAGCGAGACGAAGGCGGGCGTCACGATCTGCGCGGCGCCATCCATGATGGCGGGCTCGACGTCCTTGCCCTGTTCGAGATGCCAATTGATGTTCTCGATCGTCACCGTGGCGTCGTCGACGAGAATGCCGACGGCGAGTGCCAGCCCGCCCAGCGTCATGATGTTGAGCGTCTCGCCGAGCGCCGCAAGCGTCACGAGCGAGCCCAGAATCGACAGCGGAATGGACGTTGCGATAATTAGCGTAGAGCGCCAGCTACCGAGGAATATCAGGATCATGATGCTGGTCAGCGCTGCGGCGATAGCACCCTCGGTGATCACGCCGCTCACCGCGCCGCGGACGAACACAGACTGATCGCCGATCTGCGCGATCTTGAGCATGCTCGGCAGGATCGCCCTCACGCCCTCGACCTTTTCCTTGATCCCTGCGATGATCGCAAGCGTTGAGACCGAGCCGTTTTTCAGCACCTGCATAAGGACGGAACGGTTGCCGTTGACGTGAACGATATTGGTTTGTGGTGGATTGCCGTCGCGAACATGCGCCACGTCGCGGATATAGACCATCGCTCCGTTCACGCTCTTGATCGGCAAATCGCCCAGTGCTGCGATCGCGGAAGGGGCGTTGTTGAGTTGAAGCGCGTATTCGAAACCGCCGATCTTTTCCGTTCCGATTGGTGTAATGAGATTTTGCGCGGCGAGCGCGTTGGTGACGTCCTGGCCTGAAAGTCCGCGCGCCTGCATCGCCGCCGAATCGAGGTCGATCTGCACCTGGCGCTGCTTGCCGCCGTAAGGCAGTGGAATAGCCGCGCCGGGCACAGTCACGAGTGGTGTACGCAAAGTGTTGAGGCCGATATCGGCTAGCGTCTGCTCCGACAGCCCCTCGCCTGAAAGAGCGAGCTGGATGATTGGCACGGTCGATGCGTTGTAATTCAGGATCAACGGCGGCGTGGCGCCGGCCGGCATTTGCTTCACCATGGTCTGCGAGATTGCCGTAACTTGGGAGTTGGCGATGCGAATGTCCACGTTCGGCTGGAAGAACACCTTGGTGATGCTGAGTGTATTGTACGACGTAGCCTCGATATGCTCGATGTCGTTAACTGTCGTCGTCAGTGCGCGCTGGAACTGGGTCGTCATGCGGCCGGCCATTTGATCCGGCGGCAAGCCGGTGTACTGCCAGATGACGGCGATCACCGGGATCCTGATATCTGGAAAGATATCGACGGGCGTGCGCAGAGCGGCGAGCGGACCAATTATAAGGATGACCAGCGCGAGCACGACGAAGGTATAAGGCCGCCGCAAGGCGATGCGGACGATGGCAATCATGCTGCAGGCGCTCCCAAGTTACGACCGGTGTTTGTCTAGCACGATCGGACGTCTGCGAGAACGACTCGTTGCATTGACATAGTGGGCATTTCTCCTTGCCGAAAGTCGCCTTAAACTATTGAGATTATTGAAAACGAAGAGGTCCGACAGCCGCGCGCGGTCCGAGCAGGTTTTCATTTTCTGATGTCCTAATGGAACATGATTCCGATTTTTGTTTCGGTTCGCCATACCGACTGGCAATGACGACGGACGCCGTCGATAATCAGATCAAAATTACTCGGAATGCCGAAAGTCGTTGAAACCTCCAAAGCCGCTCCGGTATCAGAAATGTTTCTCACCGCACATTCGATCTTCGGCTGCTTGCTGCTGACGACGATGAAGGCGGTCTTCAATACCCGTCTGCGCGGGGAAGTAGGGAATTTTGCTCTAGCCCCCTAAATCATTGGGCGAATGGCGGCCTCTGTGCCGCAAGCTAGACCAAAATGGAAAAATTCTCTGTTCTTTTCCCTGTTAGCAGNNGCAGGGAATTTGGTGGTGGAGATAGGTTCGATTGCGACTGCGTCCGCCGCCATATTTCATCGGTGAAATTTCAATACTCTTTCGCCTCTTGTAGGCTACCGCCCCAAGAACCGCCCCAGATTGGATCCCTGATTTGTTCTCCGTTGCAGTCATGTGGCACCAGATACGAATCTGGGGGTCAGGGGTTTGAATCCCTTAGGGAGCGCCAATGAAATCAATGACTTAAAAAATCTCCCGTTGTCGTGTCCAACATCTTGCTTGTGGACATTAGCTGTAGCTAATCGGCCGATGCGTAGCCGC
>PMAF01000158.1:5214-5657 GCA_003152455.1 Hyphomicrobiales bacterium | reverse complement strand
GCCCACGGCAATATCGTCAACGTGGTCGGCGGCGCCGCGCGCACGCCGGGCCCGGAATTCCTGATCGGCGGGGCGGTAAACGCGGCCTTCGCCAATTTCGCCAAGGGCCTCACCGCGCTCGGCAACCGCGACGACATCAATATCAACGTCGTTCATCCTGGTGTGACGCAGACCGAGCGCTACGAGCAACTGACGCAGCAATTCGCCAAGGCGCAGGGCAAGACGGTCGATGAGGTGCGCGCCGAGGCGCTGGCGAANNCTGGCGAAGAGCGGCTTGCGCCGCGTCGGGCAGCCGGAGGACGTCGCCGCGCTGGCGGTGTTCCTGTGCAGCGCGCGGGCGCGCCACATCCACGGCACCGCCATTGCCATCGATGGCGGCGGCACGCCGGGGTATTACTAGGCGACGATTGTGCGCACTATATCGATCGCGCGCCGCAGCAGCG
>PMAF01000158.1:0-5173 GCA_003152455.1 Hyphomicrobiales bacterium | reverse complement strand
AGCGTCACGTTCGGCAGTTTCGTCAACGGATGATCGGGGTTCAGCGGCTCGGCGTGGTACACGTCGAGTCCGGCATGGCGGATGTGGCCACTCGTCAGCGCGGCGATCAGCGCCGCTTCGTCCACCAGCGCGCCGCGCGNNCGCGCGCGGTGTTGACCAGGATGGCGCCCGGCTTCATACGCGCGATGCGCGCCGCGTCCAGAAAGCCGCGGGTCTCGTCGCCGAGTGTGAGATTCATCGACACCACGTCGCTGCGCTCAAGCAGCGTGTCGATGTCGACCAGCGGCACGCTCAAGCCGGCGTGATGCGTTCGGTTCCAGCCGATCACTTTCATGCCCATGCCTTTGCCGATTCGCGCCACTTCGCGGCCGATGCCGCCGAGCCCGATCACGCCCAGCGTCTTGCGGAGCAGCTGCACGCCTTCGTGGGGCGTCCAGGTGCCGGCGCGCACCTCGCGGTCCATGCGCGCGATGTCGCGCGCGGCGGCGACCATCAGCGCGATAGAATGTTCGGCCACCGCGGTGTCGCCGTAGCCCTTGATGATGTGCACCTTGATGCCGCGCGCTTCCAGTTCGCCGACGTTCATGTAGCTCGTCGGTCCGGTGCCGAGGAACACGATGTGCCTGAGCTCGGGACATTGCGCCACCAGCGGCGTCGGCATGTAAGAATGGTCGTCGATGGCGATGGCATAGCCGCGGATCACGCGCGGCAACTCGTCGCGCGCGAATACCTCCCGGTTGACGTCGATCTTCGGATCATCCGGGCGAATCACGCGCGACCACACCGACGCCAGCTGGTCGTTGCAGTCGAGAAAGATGGATTTCATGAGGTCCCGGCGTTGACGGCCACGTGCGCAGCGAATACATGCTGCGGGCGCCGCCCATCCCGCAGCATAACAACGAACCCGCGACGGTTCCAATGCCGCCCGAAAAAAGGGCGCAGCCGACTGGAATGTTCGATGAAACTTGCAAGCTATAAAGCGCGGGGACGGGACAGCTTCGGCGCGGTCGTGGGCGAAGGTGCGGGCGAGGGCGTGGTCGACCTCAAGACGCGGCTCGCCCCGCAATTCACCAGCGTGCTTGACCTGCTGCGCGAGGGCGGGCTCGATTTCGCGCGCGAGGTTGTGCACGGAGTGCGCCCCGATTTCCCGCTCCGCGAGATCGAATTCCTGCCGCCGGTGCTGGCGCCAGAGAAAATTCTCTGCGTCGGCATCAACTACGCCCACCGCAATGCCGACTACGGCGAGACGGAAGCGCCGAAATATCCCAGCCTGTTTTACCGCGCGCCCGGCTCGCTAGCTGGGCATTTAGCCGACATCGTGCTGCCGAAGGAATCCGAGCAGCTCGATTACGAAGGCGAGATCGCGCTGGTGATCGGCCGCGCCGGCCGCCGCATCGCGGCCGAGCACGCCATGGAGCACGTCGCCGGCGTGACGCTTTGCAACGAGGGCAGCATTCGCGACTGGATGCGGCACGGCAAGTTCAACGTGACGCAAGGCAAGAATTGGGACGCCAGCGGCAGCATCGGGCCCTGGCTGGTGACCGCCGACGAGATCGATTTTTCCAGGCCGCTGCACATCATGACGAGGGTCAATGGCGAGATCGCGCAGGACGATACCACCGGCAATATGATGAAATCCTTTCCCGAGTTGATCGCCTATGTCAGCACTTTCATGACGCTCAAGCCGGGCGACATCATGGTCACCGGCACGCCGGTGAAGCTCGGTTCGCTCCGCCAGCAGCCGGTGTGGCTCAAGCCGGGCGATGTGGTGGAAGTCAAGTCGCCGCAGATTGGCGTGCTGCGAAACAGCGTGGTGGCGGAAGCATGAGCGAAGAACGCAAAGCGGTCTGCATCATCGCCTGGCCGGCGTCGCATTCGCGCTCGCCGCTGATCCACAATTACTGGATCAAGCAGCACAAGCTCAACGCGGAATACCGGCGCGAGGCGGTGCCGCCGGATCAGATCAAGGAATTCGTCACGCATCTGCGCGAGCACGGCTATATCGGCGGCAACGTCACCGTGCCGCACAAGGAGACCGTGCTTGCCTTTTCAGAACCGGACGAGCGCGCCAAGGCAGTCGGGGCCGCCAACTGTTTGTGGTACGAGGGCGACAAGCTGCGCTCGACCAATACCGATGTGGAAGGCTTCCTCGCCAATCTGGACACGACCACGCCGGGCTGGGACCGCGGTCTGGAGACCGCCATGGTGCTGGGCGCCGGCGGCGGCGCGCGCGCCGTTATTTTTGCGCTGATCCAGCGCAATGTCGGGCGCATCTATGTCATCAACCGCACGCTCGAGCGCGCGCAAGCCTTGCAAAAGAAATTCGGCGCGCGCGTACACGCCGCCGGCTGGGACGAAACCACCGGGCTGTTGGGCGGTGCCGGTCTGCTGGTCAACACCACGACCTTGGGCATGGTTGGGCAGCCGCCGCTGGAGATCAATTTGCGCTGTCCGGCCTCGCTGGTGGTGGCGGACCTGGTCTACGCGCCGCTGGTCACGCCTTTATTGGCGATGGCGCGCGAGCGCGGGCTGCGCACCGCAGACGGGCTCGGCATGCTGCTGCATCAGGCGGTGCGCGGTTTCGAACGCTGGTTCGGCGTCAAGCCCGAAGTGACGCCCGAACTGCGCGCCCTGGTGGAAGCCGATCTGGGCGTGAGGCCGCCCGCGGCCGCCGCGCCGCCGCAGGAAAGCCCCAAACCGCAGGCCAAACGCGCGCGACGGAATAAGAAGCGCGGCGAAGGGTTATCCTCCTGAGGGCAAGGCGCAACGACGCTTGGCCAGTTGGGAGGACAGTATGCCGATCATGACAATGGCGCGGCGCGCGCTCGGAGCCGCGGCGATCTTGACGCTCGCGGCCAGCGCCGCCTTCACGCAGCAACCGGGCCGCATCCGGGGCCAGATCGAGAAGGCCGACGGCGGCGTGATGGTGCTCAAGACCCGCGAGGGCGCCATGCTCAACGTAAAAGTCGACGACAAATCGCGCGTGACCGCGCTGGTTAAGGCCACGCTCGCCGACATTAAGCCGGACACCTTTATCGGCATCGCCGGCATTCCGCGGCCGGACGGCAGCATCGAAGCATTCTCCATCCATATTCCACCCGCGGCGGTCCGCGGGCAGGGCGAGGGCGTACGGCCCCGGGATGCCCGGCCCGGCAGCAGCATGACCAACGCTTATTTTGAATCGGCGGTCGCTTCTTCCGATGGCAACGTGCTGACCGTGAAGAATAAGGACGGCGAGAAGAAAGTGATCGTCACGAGCGCGACGGCGATTGCCGCGGCGGCGCCGGCGGATAAAGCCGAGCTCAAGCCCGGCGCACAGATCATCATTTTCGGCATGGAAAAACAGCCGGACGGCACGATTTTGATCAAGAGCATGTATGTCGGCCGCGGTCTGACGCCGGCGATGTGAGGAAAAACGCATGCTGAAAAGACTCATGTTCGCCGCGGCGGCGCTCGCGCTCGCCGCCGGCGGCGCATACGCCCAGCAGCCACCGTCGCTGCGCGTGTCCGGCACCGTCGAAAGCTTCGACGGCCATGTGCTGGCGATCAAGTCGGCCAAGCTCGGCGAGGTAAAAGTCAATCTCACCGACAATGCCGCGGTGTTCGGCGTCAGCAAGGCGGCGATCGACGACATCAAGCCGGGCGCCTTCATCGGCGTCGGCGCCATGCCGCAGCCGGACGGCAGCCAGCGCGCCATCCAGGTGACGGTGTTCGCCGAGGTGCAGCGCGGGGTGGGCGAAGGCCACCGGCCGTGGGATGCGCGGCCGAACAGCACCATGACCAACGGCGCCGTCGATAAGACGGTGGCAAGCGTCGATGGCCAGGTGATGATCGTCAAATACAAGGGCGGCGAGCAGAAGATCGTGGTGCCGCCCGACGCCAAGATCCTCGCTTATGCGGTCGGCGACAAAAGCGAGCTGAAGCCGGGCGCCCATGTCGCCGTGCTCCGCGCGCAGAAGATGCCGGACGGCACGCTGGAAGCCAACCGCGTCAATGTCGGGCGCGGCGATGTGGTGCCGCAGTAGCGCATGATCCCGAAAAGTGGGAACCGGTTTTCGGATAAGATCATGCGCAAACTATTTAGACTCTTGGCGAAGCGGCGTGCCGCGTCGGCGCGTGCGCCGAGCCGGGCGCGGTGACGTCCAGATCGCCGATCAGCTCCGGCATTTCGCGCTCAATCCCAGCAGCCGGTTGCGGCCGCCCAGCGCATGCGCCTCGCGCTGGTCCTCGATCGGACGGCGTACTTCGTCGGCGCGCGCCAGGCTGTCGATGTCGGCGCCCTGTTCGGCTAAGCGTCCCAGCAGCAAGGTCAGATCCTCGAGTTCGTCGGCGATCACGTGGATGACGCCGCTCTCCTCCTGCACGCGGCCGGCGACCGCCACGTAACGCGCGCCCAGCACCACCGGGCGCACGCGCTCGAATACTTTCGGCCATACGATGACGTTGGCGACCGCGCTTTCGTCCTCGATGGTCATGAACACCACGCCCTTGGCCGAGCCCGGCCGCTGCCGGCAGGTGACCAGCCCGGAAATCTTCACGCGCGTATTGTTGGCGAGGCCGCGCAGCGCCTCGTTGCGCAAGGTTCCGCGTTGGCCAAGATCGGCGCGCAGGAATTGCGCCGGATGCGCGCGCAAGGACAGCCGCAGGAAGCGGTAGTCGTTCACGACTTCCTCGCCCAGCGGCATCGGCGGCAAAGCGACGTCGGGTTCGCGCGACACGATGCGCGCTGCCGCCGCTTCGCTACCGGCGGTAAACAGCGGCAGATCGTCGTCGCTATCGCCGACGCGGCCGAGCGCTTTCGCCGCCCACAGCGCCTCGCGCCGCGTCAAGCCGAGCGAGGAGAAAGCATCGGCATCGGCGAGGCGCTCCAGCACGCGTGGTGACAGGCCGGTGCGCAGCCAGACATCGCGCACGGAGTCGTAGGAAACATCGCGCCGCTGGACGACCAGCTTGGCATCCTCCTCCCTCAGCCCCTTGATCTCGCGCAAGCCGAGGCGCATCGCGTGGCTGGCGCGCAGATCGTCGCGCATGGCGCGATGCAAGTCGTGCAGCCGCCCGGCGGCATTCGGACCGGGTTCAAGCGTCGAATCCCACTGCGAATGGTTGACGTCGGGTGCGCGCACCTCGACGCCGTGCTCGCGCGCATCACGCACGATCTGCGCCGGCGCGTAGA
>PMAF01000248.1 GCA_003152455.1 Hyphomicrobiales bacterium | reverse complement strand
TCGAGCAGGTCGATCTTGCCGACCAGATCGCCGAAGGTGATGGCGCCGTCGCGGGGCATCGTCGCGGGCGTTTGCGGTGGTCAGGGATTGAATCAAGAAGCGAACTGATAGACGGCGAACGCGAGAACGACCACCGCGAGGGCTAACGCAAGAGCGGTGGGGTTGTTCGTGGCATCTTTCAGCATCTTAGCGATGTCGTTCACAGCTTCCTCCATGGCGGGGGCGAGAGAGGCTCGCCGCTCGTGAGTTTGCATCCGACGGAATGGCCTTGGGAAGGACATTCGGCACCCATTCAACCGCAACCTACCGCATCGCCTCGAACCGCGCCCGCATGGCCGCTTTGCCTTCCTCAATTACCGCCGCCGGGTCGCGCCCCAGCTGCCTATACAGCCCTGGCGACAAAGCCGCACTTTGGGCGCGCAGGATGGCGGCCCGCTGCGGCCCGAGGCGGGCGAACTTGGACGCTATGCTAAAGGCGCGCGGCCAGTCGCCGGCGCACATCGCCATTTGCACCTTTGAAAGTTTAGTTTGGGGCGGGCGTTGCATGAAATCATGATAAGCGCGGGCCGAGTCAGCTCAAGGATTATTTTCCTCGTCGGCACCCTGGCCGGGTAGCTGCGTGGCCTCGATTGGCCGGCTCCGCCTGGGGCCGCAATAGGCCCGCCCAGGCGGCTGTTTTCGGCCTAAGCGGCGCCACAGCGCTTAGGACACGCACGCTGGCATCGCCGCAACAGTCCGCGCGGCACCCGCGGCACCCAACGCACCGGCTGGCGTTTGTGGGCGATTTCTCCCCTTATCGTCCACACAAGTACACCACGGTATATTGGGCATCTGTTGGACACGCATCAACTTCCACCGTCGCGCGGCAGCAATTGTGTAGGTATATCAAGCTGATGGTAACGGACCGGCCGGTTGCGCCGGAAGAAATTGCCGCCCTGCCAGAGAAATAGCGCGAGAAATCCGCCGATGAAGACGGCGCCGCCTTTGGCGTTGGCCTGAAGGGCGCGCACTACCAGCAAGGCCAGCCCGAGCGACACGCCAATATAAGCAATCAGGCCCGGCCAATAGAGCAGCGGGTTGCTTCCCCTCTCGAAGCGCGCCGGTGCCGCGGCCAGCGCGATGCGCCGATGCAACTCGGCGACGAAGGCCGTGTACCGACCATCCAGCCGCTCCTGCTCGACCAGGCTTTTCCACAAACTCGACAGGATCTCGAGCTTGGGCGCTCCGTCCGCCCATAGCTCGGTCATGAAGCGGAGCGACTGCATGCTCACAGGCCGATACGACATGCGCAGGCGCCGCACGGCGCGAAACGAAATGTGGCCGCCTTTACGGCCTGCGGCCCAGTCGATGCCGTCGCCGGCCAGCCTGAACTCCCAGGCCGCGCCCAAAAGCGAGGGCCGGTAGGCATAGGCGAAAGGGTCGCCCGCGCCCGTGGACTCGCCGTTCATGCGCGGGTCCCACCGGACACAATCGCGCGTGCGCCTGTTTCATTCATGATTTCAGCCATTAACCATCAATGAGAGANNTTGGTGATGGCGAAGTTGTCGGAATTGTTCGGCCGGAAGGGCGGCGAAGTCGGCGCCGACAGTCGGGTAGCGCGCCTGGACCCGCCACCTAACGTTGCCCCCCCCGAAAGTGTAGCCGACGCCAACGCGCGCATGGGCGAAGAAAACGAGGGCCTGCGCAGCCTTATGGCCGATACCCGCCGCAAGATCGGCGAACTCGACCAGATCAAGGACACCTTCGACAAAATCTCCGCGCCGTTCAACAACGCACTACGTGCGCTTGAGCAGGAAAAATCGCAGAGAATGGCTTTAACGCACGCGCTGAAAGAGTCGCGCGCGTCATACGAGACGCTGCGCACCGAATTCTACCAGGTAGAGAGAAAAGCGACCACGCTCGAAGCCGAAGCCGAGAAGCTGCGCATCGACCTTGACGTGGCGCGGGAATCGAACCTGGCGTTCGAAAGCGCGCATCTCGAACTCTCGAATGAAATCTCCGTCTATCGCCGGCAGATCACCGAATTCGATCACCAGCTGGCCTATGAAACCTCGCAGCACGGTGCGCTGAGCGAGAGCCGGCGCAAGCTGCAGGAGCAGCTCGACGTCGTCGAAAAGAGAGATATGGAGCTCGAGAGCGAGATCGCGGGCAGCCAAGAGAAGCTCGCGCTGCTGGAAGACGAAAAGCGCTCCCTGCAGATCGCGCTCGATCAGGCGTTCAGCGAAACCGCCAGCCTCACCCGCCGGCTCGCCGAGAGCGAGAACGCGTTGAATGCTACCCGCGAACAACTCGGCAAGGTCGAGGCCAGCTTCGCCGAAGCTTTTGCGGAACGCGACAAATTCGCCGCCGCGCTCGATGAGACCCGCGAGCAGCGCCAGGCCGAACAAAACAGCCTGAACATTCGGCTCGACGCCCTGCAGTCGCGCGCCTCTACGGCCGAGCGTTTGCTGGCCGAGGTGCGGCAGAATCTGATCGTCCGCACCGAGGAATCGCGCGGCGCCGACCGCAAGGCGGTGGAGGCGACCATCGCCTTCAACAACGTCGAGAAACGCCTCGCACAGGTCGAGGCCATGCACGAAGCGCGCGAGCGCTACGTCAAGGACATCGAGCAGGCGCGCGCGGCGCTCTCAGAGCGCAATAATGCGATTACCAGGACTCTGAAGATGCGCGAGGATGCGTTGAATCGCGCCGAAGAGAAGATCGCCTCCCTCATTGAGCGCAACGGCCATCTGGAAGCCGAGGCCCAGGTCAACCGCACCAATATCGAAAAGCGCGTCGAGGAACTCAAATCGGCGCTGCATCGCGAGCGCATGGAACGCGCGATGGTCGACGGCGCGCTGGAAGCCGCGCGCAAGGACAATGCGCGGCTGCAAGACGAGGGCGCCGGGCTACGTTCCAACGTGCGACGCGTTAAGCAGAACGATGAGCCCCTGGTGGCGCCGGACGAGCCCGCCAACGACCAGTCTCGGGGCTCCAGCACGAAGAGCACGAACGTAGGCGCCGCGTAAATTCCGCGCGAGCGGCGCCGCGCCTAAACATTCCTCAATGTTCGGGAACGCCGGGGCAAGCTCGGCGTTTAGCCTCCAGGTGGCGCATAAAGCGCGCGCCGCTCTGTCTCGCGTATTTCCGCATACAGAACCAGGAGGAACTAACATGATGAAACGCGTATTGACCGCCACCGCGCTGGCCGCGGTTTTGGCGGTTCCTGCGTTCGCGCAGCAACCCATGAGCAAGTCGGATATGGTGAACCAGAATTCCGCGATCATGTCCGCCAGTGCCGGTTTCGTGCAGCAACAGACCCCGACCGAATGGCGCGGTTCCAAGCTGATCGGCGCCAACGTCTACGGTCCGGATAACAATTCGATCGGCGAAATCAACGACGTGATCGTCGCCGGCGACGGCCAGGTCAAGGCGGCGGTCATCGGCGTCGGTGGCTTCCTCGGCGTCGGCGAGAAGAACGTCGCCGTCCCGTTCAATTCGCTGCATGTTCAGCGCAAGGCCGATTCGAGCGCGATCGAGAAGATCACCGTGAGCTACACCAAGGATGAGCTCAAGAACGCGCCGAAGTTCGCCTATTATGAGGCGTCCGGCTCGCAGACCACCGGCTCCGGCATGGGCAACGCTCCGCACACGACGCCGATGAGCAACGGCACGACCAAATAAGCACGCCTACCGAGTTCGCTTAGGCGCCCGGCCTCATCGCCGGGCGCCTTTGTTTCGGCCCGGCGCGGGCGTGACAAGGCCGCAGGCGCTCCCTATATCGGCGCCATGCGCACGCTGATCATCCTTGCTTTGTTCGCCCTGCTGGCGGCGGCAATCTGGTTCGCCGTTGCCGCCTGGGAACGGCTCGGCGGCGGCGAGATTCCGTTTTACGGCTATCTCGCGATCTTTGGCGGCGTGCTGGTTTCGCTGCTGGTCGGCGGCGGCCTGATGGGGCTGGTGTTCTACTCGAGCCGCCACGGCTACGACGACGGCGCACATCGCGCTGACGAATAGCGTCAGATATCAACGGCTTCCGTAGCCGGGTACCGATCTGTCCAGAGTCTCTATCTGGATTTATTGCGTCGCAGCTTTCAACTCCTTCCCCACATTTATATCGTCACCAATTCGCGAAACGCCGGGATTCGCGGTTTCGGGGGCGAAACAATCATATGGAACCAAATTTATGACCCGCTCGACAGCGGGGTCTTATCGACGTGTGCGGCAGTCCTTCCGGTCGTCACGCTTCTCGTTCTCATCGCATCCAACAAGGTCAAGGCGCACATCGCGGCAGTCATTGCGCTGATCGTCGCCAACCTCGTCACCATTTTTATCTTCACGATGCCGGCCGACATGTCGTTGCGCGCGACCGTGCTTGGCGCCGTCACCGGCTTCTTCCCGATCGGCTGGATCGTGCTCAACGTCATTTTCCTCTACCGGCTGACGGTAGAAAAAGGCGTGTTCCAGACCTTGCAGACCACGAGCGGCGGCGTCACCGAGGATCGCCGCCTGCAACTTCTGCTGATCGCCTTCTGCTTCGGCACCCCGGTCGCGGTGACCGCCGCCATCCTGATGGGACTGGGCTTCTCGCCGCTCGCGGCCGCCGGCCTATCGCTGATCGCCAACACCGCGCCGGTCGCCTACGGCGCGCTCGGCACCCCGATTGCCGGATTGTCGAGCGTGACCGGCATCGATCCGTTCCTGTTGGGTGCCATGGTCGACAGGCAATTGCCGTTCTTCTCGCTGATCGTGCCGTTCTGGCTGATCTGGGCCTTCGCCGGCTGGAAAGGCATGAAGGACATCTGGCCCGCGATCCTGGTAACGGGCGTCTCGTTCGCGATTCCGTAGTTCCTGATCTCCAATTACGTCAACCCCTGGATCGTCGACATCGGCGCTTCGCTGGTCTCGATGGCCTGCCTGATCCTCTTCCTAAAAATCTGGAAGCCGAAAGTGATCTGGACCTCGCCGGCGCTGCGCAGCAAAGACGACTCCGCGGCCACGATGGCTCCAAAGCCGGTCAACACCAGCCCCAAGCCGACGACCGCACAGGTCTGGTTCTCGCTGATGCCCTGGATCATCGTGTGCATTATCCTCCTGCTGTGGGGCACCAACTACATCAAGGCGATCTTGAACGCCTACGCGACGTGGAACTACCCGGTCCCCGGCCTGCACAACTTGATCAACAAGGTCGCCCCGGTGGTGCCGGTACCGACCAAGGAAGCCGCGGTATTCTCCTTCACCTGGCTTGTCCTACACCGGCTCCGGCATGCTGATCTCGGCGATCATCTCCGGCCTGCTGATGGGCTTCTCGCCGGTCAAGCTGGTGGTTGAATACGGCAAGACCATCAAGGTCTGCGCCTATTCGCTGCTCACCATCTCGGCGATGCTGGCAATCGGTACGCTCACTCGCCTGTCCGGGGTCGACGCCACGCTCGGTCTCGCCTTCGCCGGCACCGGGGTGCTCTACCCGTTCTTCGGCACTTTGCTCGGGTGGTTGGGTGTCGCGCTTACCGGGTCCGATACGTCGTCCAACATCCTGTTCGGTAATCTGCAAAAGATCACCGCCACGCAGCTCGGCATTTCGCCAATCCTGATGGCTGCCGCCAACTCTTCCGGCGGCGTCATGGGCAAAATGATCGACGCGCAATCGATCGTCGTCGCATCGACGGCGACCAACTGGTTCGGCCACGAAGGCACGATTTTGCGCTTCGTGTTCAAACACTCGATCGCGCTCGCGTGTCTGGTCGGCGTCCTGGTCATGCTGCAGGCCTACGTCTTCACCTGGATGATCGTGAAGTAGGCACCCACTCCAGGGTCGCTAAAACAGCAAGGCCCTGCATCGAAAGATGCAGGGCTTTTTTGCCATGCCGCGCGCTATAGTCCGGCCGCCAAAATCACCCGGAAAGCGCCATGAACAAGACCCTGGTCCAGGAACAATTCGGCAAGACCGCCGCCAGCTATCTCACCTCGACGCCGCACGCCCTCGGCAAAAGCCTGGAGCGGCTGGTCGCCCTTACCTCACCCCAGAAGAACTGGCGCGCGCTCGATGTTGCCACCGGCGGCGGCCACGTCGCCTACACCTTCGCGCCGCATGTCGAGCGCATGTGGGCGACCGACATCACCCAGGAAATGCTCGACATGGTGAAGGGCGAAGCGCAAAAGCGCGGCCTCGCCAATCTGCGCACGGCCTACGCCAAGGCCGAGGCGCTGCCGTTCGAGGACGCGAGCTTCGATCTGGTCACCTGCCGCATCGCGCCGCATCACTTCGACTCGATCGCCGAGTTCCTCGACGAGGTGCACCGCGTGCTCAAACCGAATGGTGTTTTTGCGGTGGTGGACAATGTGGTGCCGGAAGGCAGCGTCGGCGATTACGTCAACGCCTTCGAGCGCTTCCGCGATCCCAGCCACTTACGCGCCTGGACCATGGAGGAATGGCGCGCCGCGCTCAAAGCGCACGGCTTTGCCATCGGCCACGAAGAGCAGCTTTATAAGCAGATGGAGTTCAAGAGCTGGGCTGCCCGCCACGACGCCAACATGCAGGCCTTCCTGCGCGCGATGCTGGCGCAGCTCACCCCCGAGGTAAAAGCCACGCTGGAGCCGAAGGGCGCCGGCCCCGAACTCACCTTCCGGCTGAGCGAAGGCCTGTTCATCGCCAAACGCGCTTAGTCCGTTTCGCGCTCCTTCGGGCGGAAATCGGAGCGCGGCCGATTGATCTACCGCAAGGCGGGCGGCCGCCAATTCGCGCTAGCCTGCAGCCGCATCATCCCTGCGGGGGCCGAGACTTTATTTTGCCATGCCGTACCGCGTCAACAGCGACCTGCCGCCTTCGGTACGCAATCATCTGCCCGACCACGCGCAGGACATCTACCGCGAGGCATTCAACGATGCCTTCGCTTCCCATGCCGACGAAATAGATCGCGAACAACGCGCGCACAAGATCGCCTAGGCGTCGGTCAAGCGCGGCTACGTCAAGATTGGCGATAGGTGGCAGGCGCGCTAGCGCGCGAAGGCTCGCCCGTTCGGGCGGAACGCCGGCGCTGGCACGATGGAATTGGACGCGCGCGCCAGCCAATCCGCGTCGTTTGTGCCGCGGCGCTGGCAGGCATTGACGGTTTGCGCCAATTGCGAAACCCCGGCCGGCCAAGCCGCCGGAACGTTCTTTTGCCGGCGCACGGTATCGGACTGTCCGTGGGATGCGGCCGGCAACGGCTGAAGTTTGGTAAATCGATCCATGGCATGTGTATGGACCGATTGCGCTCGCCCGGCATTGATCCAGCGCAACGGGAAATGGGCGAACGCTTACGCAAAATTACGTAACGCGCGCGCCGGCCGAATTAACCTAGGCGCGAATGGCGGCGTTTATTTCGGACAGGCATTCGAGTTCCGACACGCCAACAGTCCGTCGTTGGCGATCGTAACACATTGACTGTAAGCATCCGCCCGGGCCTTGGCCGCTTTGCGCTCCGCATTGGTCGGCTTTTCCGAATTTTTCGGGTTCACCGCGGGAGGCAGTTGACGGTTGCAGGTTGCCACGCTGACCTGCACCGCCTGCATACAGGTCGTGCAGGCGCTCTGGCCAAATGCGCCGCCACCCATGCCGAAACACAGGAACACAAAAAAGATTGAACGGGTAATACGTCGCATCGGACTCCCCTCCACTCGCCAACTTACCGTTGGGCGCAAACGGTTTGCGCATTTAGCGCGGCCGCCGAAAACATAGAAGGGCCGCCCTGCTCGGACAGCCCTTCCATTGTCAGGCCGTGGCCCGGTTGCGCGAGGCGTTTCGCACGGCGCGCGTGAGCCGGTGACGATCACGTCACCTGGCAAGTCACCTGATCTGGACCTCGGCAGAGGCGAGGATCCAGTTCATGAATGCCGGCGACCGCGGCGATAGACAATGAGACACTGGATCACCTCCTTTCGGTTGTTGATGGTGCGACCACTATAGGGGAGCGCCGCCGATTTAAAAGCCCATTTCGGCGGCAGCGGTTGCGCTCTATCTGACCAGTTCCCGCATCGCGCGGTCGAGCCCGTCCAGGGTAAGCGGATACATCCGGCCGCCCATCAGTTGCCGCACCATTTGGATCGAATGGGTGAAATTCCATTCGGATTCCGGCACCGGGTTGAGCCACACGGCGGCTGGATAGGTGCGGGTCACGCGCTCGAGCCAGGCGGCGCCCGGCTCGTCGTTGAAATGCTCGACCGAGCCGCCCGGCGCCGAGATCTCGTAAGGCGACATTGAGGCGTCGCCGACGAAGACCACTTTGTAATCGTGCGGGTAGGTGTGCAGTACGTCCCAGGTGCCGGTGTGCGCCTGGAATCGGCGGCGGTTCTCCTTCCACACTTTCTCGTACAGGCAATTGTGGAAGTAGAAATGCTCCATGTGCTTGAACTCGGTGCGCGCGGCCGAGAACAATTCCTCGGTCGCCTTGATGTGCCAGTCCATCGAGCCGCCGATATCGAAGAACAACAGCACCTTCACGGCGTTGTGCCGCTCCGGGCGCATCTGGATATCGAGAAAACCTTTGTGCGCGGTGCCTTTGATGGTGCCGTCGAGATCGAGTTCGTCCGGTGCCCCGGTGCGGGCAAATTTTCGCAAGCGGCGCAGCGCGATCTTGATATTGCGGGTGCCGAGCTCGACCTCGTCGTCGAGGTCCTTGAACTCGCGCTTGTCCCACACCTTGACCGCACGGAAATTGCGGTTGGCGTCCTGGCCGATGCGCACGCCTTCCGGATTGTAGCCGTAGGCGCCATAGGGCGAAGTGCCCGCGGTGCCGATCCACTTCGAGCCGCCCTGGTGGCGGCCCTTCTGCTCGGCCAGCCGCTTCTTCAGCGTCTCGAGCAGTTTCTCCAGGCCGCCCATGGCCTCGATCTGCTTTTTTTCTTCCTCGGTGAGATATTTCTCGGCCAGTTTCTTCAGCCACTCGGCCGGAATCTCGGCCTCTGCCGCATCGCTCAACAATTCCAGCCCCTTGAAGACGTGGCCGAACACGCGGTCGAACTTGTCGAGATTGCGCTCGTCCTTCACCAGCGCGGCGCGCGAAAGATAATAGAAATCCTCCACCCGGCGGCCGGCGAGATCGGCCTGCATCGCCTGCATCAAGGTCAAATACTCGCGCAGCGTGACCGGCACGCCGGCGGATTTGAGTTCCTGGAAAAAATTGACGAACATGGCGCGAGAATTCGCCCTCCGCGCGCCGCCGTCAAGCGCCGGCCGGGCGCTCCCGGATTGAAAGCCGCCGATGCTCGATCAGGCCATTGCCCTCCTCGACCGGACCTCCGCCTTCTACGGCCGGGCGCAGCCATTCATCGTACTGCTGCTCCTGCTCCTCATCGTCGTGGCGTTGGCGGCCAACGCGATCCTCAACCGCGGCATGCCGCGGATCGGCGGCAAAATCGGCCGCCGCGCCGTCGATATGCCGGCGGTTCCGGTGCCCGCCGGATTTTCGCGCGTCGACTGCCGCGAGATCACGAATTTCGTCGCCACGTCCGAGGCCGAGCCCTATGCCAACGTGAAGGCCTATGCCCGCGCCGCCGTCGCCCTGCGGCCGGGCATGGTGCGCGTCTATCGCGTCGCCGCCTGCAACACCCGCATCGAAATCCCCGCCGAGACTCCCGACTACAACCGGATCGACGCCGCCGAGGCGCTCGCGCTGTTGCGCGAATTGCCCGATCCGCGTCTGGTCTACCGCCTGCAACTGAACGATCAGCCGTCCTTGCTCGACCCTTGGGTGCGCAAGGTTACCGGCCACGACATCTACAGTCTCGGCAACGCCACCCTGACCGCCGTGATCGTGATCTACCGGCCCGACCTCCGCCTCGACCGCGAGATCGGGATCACGCTGCTGCATGAGTGGCTGCACCTGCTGGCGTTTAAATCGGCCAAGGCCATTCGCCGTTTCAAGCGAGCGGATAAGATCGAGCGGCTCCCCGCGTTACAGTTCGAGCCGGTGTCGTTCGGCGATTCCAGGACGCCGATCTACGAGGCCTGGTGCATTCTTGGCGAGACCTTGCTCGGCTACGACGAGACCGCCGCACGCCAGGCGGCGTTGGCCTCGCCGGTGCACGCGGTGATCCTGTGGCGCCGCATCGAAAAAATCCTTCGCAAGGTGCCAAAGCGGCTCGCCAGCACGCGGCTCGCCAATTTCCAGGCGCGGTCTGCGTTCATGCGCATGGAGGTGGCGCCGAAGGCGCTCGCGGTGCGCGCCAACCGGCGCTGGTGGAAGGGATTATTGCGCCAAGGCGCCGCGCCGCGAGTTGGCCCCTAGGCGCGCGGCCGCCAAGCCGCTAACAAGGCGGCAAGAACACGAAGAAACGCCCGAGCCGGGGGATTCACATTGCCTAGCCGCTACCGCGCCCTGTGGGCGCTTGCCGTCAGTTTGTCGATTACGTTGCTGCTCGCCCCGGCGCTGTGGAACGGCTTTGCGCTGTTGCAATACGACACCGGCGGCTACCTGGCGCGCTGGTACGAGGGCACGCTGGTGCCGAGCCGCGCCGTGGTCTACGGCCTCATCCTCAACGCCGGCGTGCCGCTGGCGTTCTGGCCGGTGCTGCTCGTGCAATCGGCGCTCACGGTCTGGGTCCTCGCGCTCGTGTTGCGAGCGCATGGGTTCGGGCGCCGGCCGCTGCTCCTGCTCGGCGTCATCGCCGCGCTATCGCTGCTCACCACCTTGCCCTGGCTGACCGCGATTCTGCTCACCGACATCTTTTGCGGGCTCGGCGTGCTGGCGCTTTATCTCGTCATCATGCGCGGCGCTTACCTACAAGGGTGGGAGCGCATCGCGCTCATTATCCTGATTGCGGTCTCCGCCGCGACCCATAGCGCGACGATCGCCGTGCAGCTGGGGCTCGTCGCCGCCGCCGGCTTGCTTTGGCTAATCGACCGCACGCGCATGCCGCTCGCGCGTCTCGGCCATGGCATTCTGGCGCTCGCGCTCGGCGCCGCGATGGTTTTCGCCGCCGACGCCGTGGTGGCCAAGCGGTTGGCCTGGACGCCGGGCGGTTTCGCGCTTTCGTTCGGACGCATGTTGCAGGACGGCATCGTCAAGAAATATCTCGACCAGCATTGCCCCGACCCGGCATTGCGGCTGTGCGCCTACAAGGACCAATTGCCCGACGATGCCGACGTGTGGTTCTGGGGCAGCGACTTGTTCGACCGACTCGGCCGCTTCGCCGGCCTCGGCAAGGAGATGGAAAAAGTCGTGGTCGAAAGCCTGATTGATTATCCCGTTCTGCAAATAAAAGCCGCTGCGGTCGCCACCGCCTGATCGACGTGCATACCGGCGAAGGCGTGCTCACGACCATCTGGCACACTTATGCGATCATCGAAAAATACACGCCGCAGCTCGTCCCGCCATGCGCGCGGCGCGCCATCAGCACGGCGAGTTGTCGTTCACGGCCATCAACGACCTGCACTATCCGCCCGCGTTGATCGCGATGGCGCTGCTACCCGTCATCCTAGGGCTCGCTTGGCGCAAGGCGATTCCCGCCCCGCTCGGCGAACTCGCCGCCACCGTCGCTCTCGCGTTGCTTGGCAATGCCTTCGTGTGCGGGGCGCTATCCAATCCGCACGACCGCTACGGCGCGCGCATGGTTTGGCTCGCCATGTTCGTGGCTATCCTGGCTTTGCTCCGGATGACCGAGCCGCGCCAACGGCAATAGTCGAGCTAATTCAACCTGCCCGTGCTATCCTGGTAAGGTGGGGTGAGACCGGCGATGGCGGACGTTACAGCATCTAGGCTTGCCGCGCGTGACGGGCGCGCTTCAAGCTTGATTGCCACGCGATCGGGCGTCTTGGCGTGGATGCTGTCGAGCGCGCATATGGTGCTCGCGCTGACGATCCCGGCGCTGTGGAACGGCTTTCCCATTATCTTCCCCGACACCGGCGGCTACCTAACGCGGCCTATCGAAGGCACGCTCGAGCTCGGGCGTTCGGCACTCTATGGCCTGTTTCTTTATGCCGGCATTCCTTTTGCGTTCTGGCCCAATGTGGTCGCGCAGGCGGCCTTGATTGTTTGGCTGGTCGTCGTCAGCTTGCGCGCGCTTGGACGGGGGCATCGGCCTTGGTTGCCCCTCGGCATCACGGCGGCGCTGACGGTTGGCACCAGCCTGCCGTGGCTTACCGGCCTATTGCTGCCCGACGTCCTGTTTCCCGTCGCCGTTCTGGCGCTGTATCTGCTGGCGTTCCGCGCGGATCAACTTGCTACGTGGGAACGTGTCGTTCTTGCTTGTATGATCGCGTTTGACATCGCCAGCCACATGGCGGCAGCCGGCCTGTGCGCGGCCATGATTGCAGCGCTTTACCTGCTCACGCGTATTGCGCGTCTCGCGCTGCCGAAACCGCGTTTGACCTTCGCAGCCTGTTCGGTGGCGGCCGGCATTGCGCTTTGCCCGATCTCGAATTGGGCCATTACCGGCAGCTTCGCATTGACGCCAGGCGGCAGCAGTTTTCTCTTCGGCCGCCTGGTCGAGGACGGCATTGTCGCCCGCTATCTCGACGAGCGCTGTCCGGATGCCGCATTGCGCCTCTGTGCCTATAAAGCCAACCTGCCGAACGAGGCCGACGACTGGCTCTGGGATCCCGACTCGCCGTTCCGCAAACTCGGCGGCTGGCAAGGCCTCTACGGCGAGCAACGCGAAATAATCCTGGCAACGCTTGCGCGCTATCCGCTCATGCACGCTACCGCGGCGGTCGCCGACACGATGGAGCAGCTCATTTCCTTCCAAACCGAGGTCAGCGTTGCCAACAATGAACCGACCCTCCAGACCTTCGCCGACCGCGTGCCACAGCTGTTCCAGAAACTGATGGGCGCGCGGCAGCAGAACGGAAGGATCAACGTTAGTGCGCTCAATCTCGTGCACGTGCCGCTGGCCGCGCTGGCGATCGCCGGATTGGCCTGCGCGCTCATCTTTCGACGTTGGCTGAATGTCGCGCCGGAACTCAATGCGTTTTTTCTCACCGTGATGCTATCGCTTTGCATCAACGCCGCCGTCTGCGCCGTCCTCTCCCATTCCGTCGACCGCTATCAGAGCCGACTGGTGCCATTGGCGGTTTTCGCCATGGCGTTGCTCGTAACCGATCGCTGGCGCGCACCCGTCAAGCGCCCCGGGCTTCGCCTGACGTCGGGGAATTGCCCGGGACCTGACGCTGCGGCAATATCCGGCTACCAACGTTCGCGAATTGCCATCGCATTCAGACATCTGAGGCCGCGCCATCATGAACCAACTCGCTTCCACCGGAAAACTCCGCGTCGCCATTGCCGTCGCGCCCGCGCCTTCCGCGCAATTCGCCATCAAGGACGAGGCCGGAAACTATCGCGGCGTCGCCGTCATCCTCGGCATGGCGCTGGGAGAGAAGCTCGGCGTCCCGGTCGAACTGGTCGCCCACAACGGTTCCGGCGAAATCCAGAATTCGGCCGCCGACAACAAATGGGACGTGGCGTTCCTGCCGGTCGACGAGGAACGCAAGAAATTCGTCGACTTCGGCAACGCCTACCACCTGCTGCAGAGCACTTATCTGGTGGGCGCGGGCGGCAAGATCGCCTCGGTCGAAGCGGCCAACGCCGCGGGCGTGCGTATCGGCGGCGTCGCCAACACCGCGACCTTCCGCACCTCCAACAAGACCGCGCCCAACGCCACCCATGTCAGTTTCGACAAGACCGACGCCGCCGTAGCGGCCTTGAAAAGCGGCGACGTCGACGCGCTGGCGTTCTCGCGCGAATCGCTCACCGGCCTGCAGCCGAAAGTGCCCGGTTCGCGCATCCTCGACGGCGGCTTCCTGAATTCCACCACCTCGGCGGCGGTGCCGAAAGGCAAACCGGCAGCGCTCGTCTATGTCACCGAATTCATCGAAGAGGCCAAAGCCTCCGGCCTGGTGCGCAAGGCGTTCGACGAGATGGGGCTCACGTCGTCGCAGGTCGCGCCGGCGGGGATGAAGGGCTAAAAAGCGAAGAGGATTTTCGATAATGGAATTGCCAGGCTCCGGATACTTCTACGCGATAGCGGCGCTGGGAATGGCGTTTGTCGGGTTCACCGCCATCGTCGTCGTGCTTCGTCAAGGCGCGGGCAAACCCCTCTCGCCACTCCATCTACTGTTTACGCACTTATTTGTCGAACTCGGGCTCATGGCAACTGCGTTCGCAATGCTGGCGCCGACGCTGGTGATCTGCGGCATACACGAAGATATGGTGTGGCGGCTTTCAAGCATTGTCATGCTCGTCGTCTTGGTACCGTGGCTGTACTTTTATGCCAGGCGCCGAAAGGCAGCCGCTCCAAGCGAAAATTTGCCGCTTCGCTATTGGATTATGGGCACCTCGAACAATGACGATTTTGTCGTTGGCTCGACTGCCGTTGCGGCGCGACGGTCGTTTTCATTGTTGATTTGGCGTGGATGCGTCTCCGCTTTTTGCGGTAGGTGCCCGTTCAGAGCG
>PMAF01000261.1 GCA_003152455.1 Hyphomicrobiales bacterium | reverse complement strand
TCGCGTCCGATGTGTCCGTTAAACGATACAGAATGTCGGTCGAGTAAGCTTACTACTCCGTCTTCGATTTGAGTTTGCGCACACGCACAGCGAATACGGGATCAAAGACGCAAAGCGCATGCCGAATGCCGTCATCTGAGCGAAGGAACTCTTGTCTGTCTGTGATAGGCTCTCCGCAATCCTGGCACGTTCCAAGTATTGCGACGAATGTCTTTTTGCGCATTTTCTCCGCTTTAATTGGCTCATTTTCGATGGGCATGGCGGCAGACCCCATGGGCAAGTTTGTTGGCTTCTGCTTCANNTCAAATATTAAACCTCTAGATCAGAAGAACGTCCGTCATTCGGTGCATAGCAGCCATGAGGCAGGTATGCTGACCGATATTGTTGTCATTTGAACAGAGTATTTTCACATTTCCATGGCTCCTGCCGCTATCGCTCTTGACCTTGCGTAACAGTTACCAGGAAACGCTAGGAAGCTGCCATGATCGCATAAGGAAGATGGCGGCGCGAACTTAAAGATGCCTCGACCGCAATAAAAAAATGAAAGGCGTTATGACAACATACAATGAAAGTAAGCCGCATCACGCGCTGTCGTATGCCGACGGCGTGGCCGAGAGCACGTCCGACGTCATTTTATTGATCGGACGCATTCTGCTTGGCTGGATTTTCGTGCGCAGCGGCTATGGGAAACTCTTTGATATGGGCGGATAGGCGGTGCGCCGGCGGCGGGTTTACGGGCGGCATTCTAGGTGGGGGATGGGCGGCGCGAGCCGCAGCGAAAACTGACGCGAAACGTGCCACACCACGGGCTGATGCGGCCGCCTCGTAAATTGAGAAATAATCCATGGCAACCTCGAAGACGATCGCGGCCCTGCTTGGCCCCACTCTCATTGCAAGCGCTGCGTCGATTTTTCTCAACCTTGACGCTTGACCGGCATGGTCGACCAAGCCTTCCATAACCCGGCGCTGGTCTTCGTATCGGGCTATCCCTTATTCGTTTCGGGACTTGCGATTGTGTATTTTCACAATCAGTGGAAGGGCGGTTGGCCGGTGGTGGTGACTGCGCTCGGGTGGCTCGCAGTTCTCAGCGGCCTTTTGCGCATACTTTTTCCAACGCGGCTAGCTGAAATCGCGACGAAAGCCGTTCAAACCGCGAGCGTGATGCCTATAGCTGCGCTTTTGATTTTAGTAATTGGCGCATTCCTGTCGTTCAAAGCGTACAGGCGAGAATGAGAATCTCACACGAGACTTTTCACAGGCCGCTGCCTTTACTATTTCAGGTAAGCTGCTGCTCTGCGAGTTTTTGTTGTTGGCCTTGATCGTCTCGGCCTCGATAGCATCCGCGTTTTTGATCGCGTCCTTGAGTGCGGACTTTGGTGTTGAAATTTCTCTGAGCCTCATTGAATTAATTCGCCTTCTCCGCAATCTAATTTCACCGCGTCCAATTGCGCAGAATTTAGCAGCGCGTCCAGACATTCACCATACAGTTTGAGATATGTATTTCCGATTTTAACCAGGCTCGGATACTCACTGCGAGAAAAACTCGTTCCCAAGTCTCGTAGCCGCGAAACCAAATTCAATTGTGCCTCGACACCCGGCTTGAGGCCCTTCGATTTTATCGATCGATAATAACTTTCGTTTCGTCCAAGCCATTCGAAACGGTCGACGACTTTTTCCAGATGATCGTAGACCTCGTTGCCGACAAAGAAGGCGATCGGATCGGTTTTGGCCTTGGTCTGGAACAGCTCCCGCAGGCCGATATCGTGCAGCTCGTCGGCGCGGCCTTCGAGCTGCGAAATCCGCTCGGTCAAGGTACTGATGTGCACGGCTTCCGAACTGATCGAGCGCAGCAACTGCACGCCTTCCTGCACCAGATGCGCGCACTTTACGATCGCGTCGGCCATTTCCTTCATCTGCGGCGTGAATTCGGTCACGTCGAACAGCACGACGCCCTTGGCGGTCTTTTGCATCTGGTCGATGGAGTTATCCATCGAGGTGATCAGGTCGCGGATGTTGCCGCGGTCGAACGGCGTAATGAAGGTGCGGCGCACCGCGATCAGCACCTCGCGCGTCACGTCGTCGGCGTCCTGCTCGCGGTCCATGACGATTTGGTAATTGGGCTGCACCGCCGCGCCGCCCTCCAGCATGGCGCGCAGCGCCTCGGCGCCGGCCAGCACGGCCTGCGAATGGCGTGCGAACAGGTCGAAGAAGCGCTCCTCCTTCGGCATCAAGGCGTGAAACCAGCGCATCATGGCGGCCTCCCTCAGCCCCGAATCGGCAGTCTCCAGGCGAACCCTAGTCGTTTGCGGGGCCCTTGCCGAACCGGCGCAAAGGCCCTGTGGAGACCGCGGGCAAAACCGGAGCCGGCCACCGCCAGGGGCCCAATTTCGCCATTTCAAAAACGATTTTTGTCACGCTTGATGCATCGGCGCGCCGGCTCGGCTAGTTTGCGGTCAACACATCAGGTTCAAGCCGGAGAGAATTATGCGGTTGGGTTACTTCACGATGCCGGTGCATCCCATGGGCCGCGATTGGACGCAGACGCTGCGCGAGGACCGCGAGACGATCATCCTCGCCGACAAACTCGGCTTTTACGACGCCTTCGTCGGCGAACACCTGACCGACGCCTGCGAGAACATCACCAACAGCATGCTGTTTTTGGCGACGCTGATCCACGACACCAAGCAGATCAAGCTCGCCACCGGCACCACCAATCTGGCGCAGATGCATCCGGTGGTGATCGCGGTCAACGCGGCGATGTTCGATCATCTGGCGCAGGGCCGCTTCATCATGGGCGTGTCGCCCGGCGCGCTACCATCCGACTGCGAGGCGATCGGCATTCTCGACGAGGATCGCAACAAGATCTTCGCTGACGCCATCGACGTGATCCTGGCGGTGTGGGAGCGCGATCCGCCCTACGACATCGAATTCCCTGGCAACCGATTCAAGGTATCGTTCGCGCGCAGCGCCGCGCTGCATCTCGGCGTCGGCGTCATGGGCAAGCCGTACCAGAAGCCGCGGCCGGAGATCGTCGGCACCGTGGTGGCGCCGTTCTCGCCCGGCGTGGTGCTGATGGGCAAGCGCGACTTCCATCCGCTGTCGGCGAACTTCCTGCTCGCCAAGCACCTGAAGTCGCATTGGACGAACTACGCCAAGGGCAAGGCCGAGGCCGGGCAGAGGGCCGATATCAACGATTGGCGCTTGGCGCGGACGATCTTCGTCGCCGACGACGACAAGATGGCGGCGCGCTACGGCAGCGAGGATGCCAACAGCCCGTATCGTCACTACTTCGGCAACATGCGCGCCAAGATGATGCGCGGCAATCGGCTCTACGTGTTCAAGAGCTACAAGGAACAGCCGGACGACGAGATCACGCTCGACTACGTCATGCAGCACTGCGTGTTTGCCGGCAGCGTCAACAAAGTCGTCGACCAGATTCTGGCGATGCGCGAGGAGACCGGCGATTTCGGCGAGCTGGTTTATGCCGGAATGGACTGGGTCGATCCGGCGCTCGCCAAACGCTCGATGCAGCTGATGGCCGAAGAAGTGATGCCCCGCGTCAACGCGGCGATCGGCAAGCAGGCGAGCGCGGCGGAGTAATCCTGGCGGTCATTCCGGGGCGCTCGCAATGCGAGCCGACCCGGAATGACGGCGACATGTTCACCACCCGTGCACCATGCGCCAGATGATGCCGGCCAGAACGCCGATAAAAAGCGCGCCGCAGGCGAAGGCCTGGATCGCGAAGCCGCGGTGGCGCTTGTCGGCCGCTTCGGCGTAGCCGCGGATGTAGACCACCCGGCCGGCCAGCCACACGAGCCCGAGCAGCGCGGCGCCCCAATCGTTGACATAGAGCACGAAAAACCAAAGCAGCGGCAGGAAGATCGGCATCCATTCCAGCGTGTTCATCTGCACACGGAACACGCGCTCGAAATCGGGATTTCCCGCCGTCGCAGGCGCCTTGACGCCGAATTTCGCGCGCGCCTTGGCGACCATCAGGCCGGTGTAGAAATACAGAGCAATGGCTAGCAATGTGACCAGCGCGGTATAGTGCGGCATGTTCGATCCACCTTTCGGTTGCGAGCCTTCTACACCGACAGCGGCTCGGTGCCCAATTCGGCATAGAGCCCGTGCTTGGCGCCTTCGCTGAATGAGACGCCGTGGCCGAGTTCGATCGCCGCCGAGCGTACACGCTGCGCATCCGGCTCGGTCGCCGGCACCGGCTTACCTTCGGCCGCCGCCTTGGCCGCGCGCAGCATGATCTTGCGCGTCATGATGATGCCGGCGTCGGTCGCACACAGATGCTCCTGCGTGCGGTCTTGGATCGCGCCCATGCTTTCCTGAATGGAAGCGTCCTGCATGGCGATGCCGTCGACGCCGGTCGCGCTATGGCCGGCGCGCTGCGCGTCGCGGTCCATCAGGTAGTTGTTGGACTTGTTGGCGAGCGGAATGAAAGTACCTGGCACGTATTTGACGTGGATGCCCTCGCCGTCCTGCATGGCCGAGACTTCCGATTTCGTCAGCGCGCGCTTGGGATGATAATTGATGCTCCAGGCCCAGCAGGTCTCGTCGTCGATCGGCACCCAGGCGTGCGCGCCGAGCGGATGCCCCGCGCGCGGCGGAATGATGGTGTACCAGGGCATGATCCAGGGTGTGATGCGCCAGTAATATTTGCCCGCCTCGGCATTGCGGCGCGCGCCGATCAGCAGGCCGCCGGAGAATTCCTCCACCTCGAACAGCGGCATGCGGTCGTTCTCGTTATAGACGTTGCCCTTCGAGCCCTTGAACAGCGGATCCTTGTTGAGTTCCGAGCCGTGCAGCCAGGAGACGTGGCTTGAGTCGATGCCGCCTTCCATCGCCTGCAGGTAATTGCATTCCTGCAATCGCTTGGTGACGAAGCGCTGGTCGGGCGCAACATCGGTCCATTCCAGCGCCGGCGGCGGCGGCTGCAGTTCCGGCGGGCCCATGTATGCCCAGACGATCCCGGCCTTCTCGATGCACGGGTAGGATTTCAATTTGATGTTCTTGCGGAAGCCCGACTCCTCGGGCTCGGACGGAAGGTCGGTGCATTGCCCGGTGATGTCGTATTTCCAGCCGTGGTAGTGGCAGCGGATGCCGCAGTCTTCGCTTTCGCCGAACCAGAGCGAGGCGCCGCGATGCGCGCAGAATTCGTCGATCAGGCCGACGCGGCCCTTGCTGTCGCGGAAGGCGATCAGGCGCTCGCCCATCAGCTTGACCTTGACCGGCGGACAATCCGGTTCGGGGATTTCCGACGCCAGCAAAAACGGCGCCCAGTAGCGGCGCAACAGCTTGCCCATCAGCGTGCCGGGGCCGATGCGGCTCAATTGCTCATTCTGTTCACGCGACATCATGGCGACGTTTCCTCATTCCACTGCTATTATTTCTTTCAAGCGCGGGCCGGCATTATAGGCAGTCGCGCCGCCTAAGAAAGACGCTCATGAGCTTGCCGCGCATCGCCATCGCCACCGGAGACCCCGCCGGAATCGGCCCGGAAATCGCGCTCAAGGCCGCGCTCGACGCGCGCGTGCAAGCCCTCTGCCGGCCGCTGCTCGTCGGCGATCCGGCGGCGGTGCAACTGCACGCCAAAGCCGCCGGTCTGGCGCCGCGTCTGCATATTATTGCGCACGCCGGCAATGCCGACTGGTCGAACGGCGCGGTCAACCTGCTCGATGCCGGCGATGGGACCAATACGCCGGTAATTTTCGGTAAGGTCGATGCATCTTACGGCCGCGCTTCGCTTGCCGCCGCCCGCCGCGCGATCCAATGCGCGCTTTCCGGCGACGTGGAGGCCGTGGTGGCGGCGCCGCAGACCGAACGCTCGATTGCCGCCGCCGGCATCGCCTTCGACGGCTACCCGTCGTTCGTCGCGCGCGAGACCGGCACGCCGGTCAACGACGTCTATCTGATGATCTGCTTCGACGACGTGCGCATCGCCCACGCCACGCTGCACGTCAGCGTGCGCGAGGCGGTCGCGCTGATCACGCGAGAACGGGTCGAGCGCGTGATCCGCGTCGTCGATACGGCGCTCAAGCGTTTAGGAATCGCCCGTCCGAAGATTTTTGTCGGTGGACTCAATCCGCACGCCGGCGAAGACGGCATGTTCGGCTCGGAAGAAACCGACATCATCATTCCGGCCATCGCGCGCGTCGCGCAGGACGGCATCGCGGCGTCCGGCCCGTTCGGTGCCGACTCCATGTTCCGCAAGAAGGATTGCGACGCCTATATCGTGATGCTGCACGACCAGGGTCACATCGCCGCCAAGCTGCAGGCATTCAACCGCACCGCCGGTCTGTCGATCGGTTCGCCGATTTTGTTCTCGTCGGTCGCGCACGGCAGCGCCCACGACATCGCCGGCAAAGGCGTCGCCGATCCCGGCGCGGTGATCGAAGCGGTGACAAGGCTGGCGCGCGTCAAGGCGCAAGGCCACGACCGCGCTACTTGAGCAGCGTAATACCGTTCACGTCCGGCGGCTTGGGGATCGACTGCAGATAGGCGTAGATGTCGGCAAGATCGCCGTCGGAAAGAATTTTCTCGCTATAGGGCGGCATGGCACGGTTGGTCGAGCGCACGAAGCCGGAAAATGCTTCCCACGGCAGCGGATTGGGCGCGAGCCTTTTTCCCCCGCTAGTCGCGATCGAGCCCTGCCCCTGGGTGCCGTGACACTGCCAGCAGCCGTGCAGAATAAACATTGCTTTGCCGTGCTCGGCGGAGGCCGCGAGCGCGGCGCCGGGAGCGAGAACCGTCAATGCAATCGCGCAGGCATGAAATAGTCGCACGGGCTTTCCCCTCACCGCGGCTGGGTGACGACGTCGACCAGCGCGGGCTCGCCGGCCTTGACCGCCTGCACCGCCTTTTTGAGCGCCGGCGCCAATTCGTTTGGTTCCGTGATGGGTCCGGCCGAATAGACGCCCAGGGCGCTCGCCAGCTTGGCGTAGTCGATGTCGGGGTTCTCGATGCGCGTGCCGAGCGGCCCGAGGTCCTTGCCGAGATAGGCGACGCGGTTGCGCCGGTTCGACATGCGCTGCACGTGCATGGTTTCCTGGTGATAGCCGCGATTGTTGTGCATCACGGTCAGCAACGGAATCTTGTGGCGTGCCGCGGTCCACAGCGCGCCCGGCGAATACATAAGGTCGCCGTCGGGCTGGAAGCTGACCGAGAAACGCCCGGCGTCGCGATTGGCCAGTGCCGCGCCGACCGCGGCCGGCAAGCCGTAACCGACGCCGTAGCCGCCCGGTCCGCCGATGTGGTGATAGTGCTTGTCCATCGGCCATAGCCGTGTCGGCCAGGCCGAAAACTGGCGGTCGCCGCCGACCGAGGACCAGTCGAGGTCCTTGATCTGCGCGTAAACTTCCATCGCCATGCGCGCGGTGCTGATTGGGCTCGCATCCCAGGCGTAAGAAGCCGCCTGACGTGTGCGATCGCGCGTTTCGCTCCAGGCCTTTTTCAGGCCGCCCCCGCGCGCTTCGACCGCTGCCCTTTGATTGGCCGGCAGCGCCTGCTTCACCGCCTCGATCAGCGCCGGCAAGGTTGCCTCCGCGTCGGCCGCCATCTCGACATCGACGACCTGGAAGCGCTGGAAGTCCTGATAGTTCGCCTTGGTATTGAGCAGGATCGAACTGATGCTGATCAGTTTGGCGTTCGGCTTGACGTGCGATTCCTGCAAGCCGGAACCGTCGTCGTCGCCATTGTCGATCCAGCCGTTCACCGTGCCCCAGTAATCCGACAGTTCGAGACCGAGGATCACATCGGCCTGCCCGAGCAGCGCGCGGCCGCGCGCATTCTGCGAAAGATAATGGGTATTGGGAAAATTCATCCGGCCTTTCTGGTCGATGACAGGCGCCTGCAGCGCCTCGGCAAGCTCGACCAGCAGCTTCACTCCGTTTTCCGTGCGGGCGCATTTATCGACAACGATCACCGGGCGTTCGGCATTCGCCAAAAGGCGCGCCGCTTCGCGCACCGCGTTGCCGTCGCCTTGCGGCGGCGAGGTCGGCACGTAGCGCGGGATCGTGAGCTTGGCGCGATCCAGCGTGGTCGATTCCTGCAGCGCGGCATCGAGCGCGATCATCACCGGCTCGTGCGGCGGCGTCATCGCCAGTTTGTAAGCGCGCACAAAGGACTGCGCGAAATGCGGCAACGACACCGGCTGGTCGTCCCATTTGGTGAAATCGCGCACCAGCGAACTGATGTCCTGCGCCGAATGGAAGGTCGGCACGCCGGGCGCACGCTTCGAGGCGTCGAGATCGTTGCCGCCGACCACGATCACTGGAACGCGGTCGCACCAGGCGTTGTAGATCGCCATTGCCGCGTGCTGCAGCCCGACGGTACCGTGGACGCAGACCATCAGCGGCTTGCCGGCGATTTTGAAATAACCGTGCGCCATCGCCACCGCGGCTTCCTCATGCGTGCAGGTGAGGAATTCGGGACTTTTGTTGCCGCCGTAGTTGATCAAGGATTCGTGCAGGCCGCGGAAGCTATCGGCCGGATTGCACGGCATATATTTGATATCGAGCGACTTGATGACATCGACCATGAAGTCGGAAGCGGGCACGCCCTCGGACTTCGCCATCGCGGGCGGCGTGGCGGTTTCATTGGCGGCAACGGCGGCGGAAGGACGGAGCGCGGAAGGACGCGGTGTTGTGCCCGGCGTCAGCGCCGTGGTCGCGGCCCGGGCGGCAGGTGGTGCGGCGGCACCGGCCGCGCCGGCAATCGCCACACCGGCCAAGAATTTACGCCGATTGAATTTGATCTGCGATTCCTCGCGCGCCATGCCGGCCTCCCATCGCTCGCGTTTCCTATTGCCGCTTCTGCCCCAGACGACATCCGGCGAGCGGCTTGGCAAGCGATGTTAAGGCAGCGGCGGAGCCGGTGCTACAGCGTGACGCAGGATTTCGGACTTTTACCGCGGCGGCGGCAACGGCGAGCCCGAGATCGCCGTGCCGGTGTGCGGCGGCGGCGCCATCGGGTTGGCGGGCGGCGGCGCGCTACCGGCGCCGGTCGCGGCAACCGTCTCCGGCGTCTTTCCGGGCAGAACGACGACGCGGGTGCCGACCTGCACGCGGCTAAAGAGATCCTCGACGTCCCCATTGAGCATGCCGACGCAGCCCGACGAAACATAGTGGCCGATGGTCGACGGCTGGTTGGTGCCGTGAATGCGGTAGAGCGTGTTGCCGAGATACATGGCGCGCGCGCCGAGCGGATTGCCCGGTCCGCCCGCCATCTGACGCGGCAGATAAGGCTGGCGCTCGATCATCTCCGGCGGCGGGAACCAGTCCGGCCATTCCTTCATCTTGGAAATGCGCTCGGTGCCGGTCCAGGTAAAACCGTCGCGGCCGACGCGTACGCCGTAGCGCAGCGCCTTGCCACCGCCGAGCACTAGATAGAGATAGGTGTGCGCGGTATCGACAATAATGGTGCCGGCCGGCTCCTTGGTGACGTAGTCGACCAGTTGCCGCTTCAGATTGTCCGGCAGCTCCTGGGGCTGGCCTTGCTCGGGCTGATCCTCCGGCGGCAGCGCGGCGGTCCCGGCCGGCGCCGGCGTTGCAGGCGCCGCCTGCGGCGGTGCTCCAGCAGGCGCTACGGCGATCGCGCCAGGCGGGCGAACCGCATCGGGATCGTGGGCGGCCAGCGCACGCGCGTCGGGCGGAGCGAATGCCGGCGGCGGCGGGGTTGCTTGGGCTTCTTCCGGATACGGCAGGATGCGGCTGGGCGCGCCCGGCTGGCCCTGGGTCATCTGCGGCGAGCGATAGCGCCGCGGCGCCGGCCGGTCGTCCTCATCGTCGTCGTTCCAGAATGCGGGCGGCGAGCGGCGGTCGTCGTAATAGGTGCCCGGCGGCGGGACGTCCCGGTAATATCCCGGCGGCGGCGACGGATAATATTGCGCAAGCGCGGGCGCGGCGAAAAAGGCTGCCGCGACCGGCAGCGTCATCAGAAATAGTCCAAAGCGTCGGATCATCGTTCACCATGAAACGGGGGACCTGGAATCCCCAGCCGTCCCGCAGTCTAATTGCCTCGGGATGAAGGCACATTCAAGACAAGAATACGGCTATCTCAATAACGTGATTCTGCCATGACGGCTCAGGTTTTCGTCATGTTTTCTTGGCCTCCCCCGCCAATACCTGTTTGGCCACGCGGTGGCAATCGACCGCGGCCGGGAAACCGCAATAGACCGCGACCTGCCGCAAGATGGCGCCGAGTTCCTTCGGCGTCAGCCCGTTGCGCAGCGCGCCGCGGAAATGCGCCTCGAATTCGTGCATCCGGCCAAGGCAGGCGATCATGCCGAGATTGAGCAGGCTGCGGTCGCGCGGTTTGAGGTCCTCGTCGGTCCAGACCGCGCCCCAGGCAAATTCGTTGAGCAGGTCCTGGAATTTGCGATTGAAATCGTCGGTATTGGCAATCGCCCGGTCGACATATTCGTCGCCTAGCACCTTGCGGCGCATCGCCATGCCCTTGTCGTAGAGTGCCTTGTCCATGCTCATGCCTCCCCTTTTTTGTGATGCATGATCTCGCTCGGAAAACCGGTTTCCGATTTTCGGGATCACGCGCTTGGACGGCGGATCGCGCCGGTTGGGCGCAAATTGACACGGTCTTCCGGGGGGCGGAAGGGCGCGCGCGCAGACGGCCGTTCCTGGGTTGCTAAACAGCGATAATTCAATAGGTTAGACCGGCGCGCGGGCACATTATTCGCCGCTTTGCCCGCAGTCCGTTCCCCACAGGATTCCGCACCCCCGCACGTTTAATGGACAGGCCAAGGTCTACAATGGACGGAAATCCCCGATGGCGGTCGCCTCCCTGCGATGGATGACAGCGACGAAGCGCTCATGGCCCGGATCGCGCGCGGCGACGAACGGGCGTTCCGTGCGCTCAGCCGCCGCCATCTGCCGGCCATGCTCGGGCTCGCCCGCCGCATTCTGGGCAACGCGGCCGATGCCGAGGACGTGGCGCAGGAAGCCATGCTGCGGGTCTGGACCTTTGCCCCGCGCTGGCAGCCTTTGGCGCTGTTCCGCACCTGGCTCACGCGCGTGGTGGTCAATCTCTGTCTCGACCGCAAACGGCGCGCACCCTGGGTCGCGCTGGAAACCGCCGGCGAAATCGTCGACCCGGCGCCTGGCGCGGGCGAAAAAGCCGAGCGCGACGAGCGCGAACGGCTGGTCGGGGGCGCGATCGCGGAACTGCCCGCACGCCAGCGCGCCGCCATCGTGCTCACTTACGGTGACGGCATGAGCAACGCGCAGGTGGCGGAAATTCTCGACACTTCGGTGTCGGCGGTGGAGACCTTACTGGTGCGCGGCAAGCAGAACCTGCGCCGCGCGCTCGACAGCGTGATCGATGAGGACGACTAAAATGACCAAAGAGCAGTTGCCGGAATTTCTCGAGAACGCGCTCAAGCGCCAGACGCAGGCGGCGCCGCCCGACGACGCGGCAGTCGAGCGCGTGCTCAAGCGCCTGAGCCCGCTGCCGCGGCAGAAGAGGCCGCTGTGGCGCCTGCCCGGCGTGCTGCTCGACTGGCAATTCGCGCCGGCCTGGCCGCGTTTCGCCGCGCTCGCCTGCTTCGCCGCGCTCGGTTTCGTCATCGGCATCGCCGGGATGGACCGCCGCTTCGACGGCGGCGGCGCGCCATTCGCGGTCGCCAGCCGCACCGATATCGGTTCGATCGTGTTCGAGCCCGAACCTTTGACGGGAGCCCGCCCATGACCGTCGCCCAATACGCTCCCGCGATCGCACGCGGGTCGTCGCGCTGGCTGCTGCTCGGCTCGCTCGCGCTCAATCTGTTCTTCGTCGGCGTCGCGGTGGCGATGGCGATCCGCGCGCCTGCCCCGCCGACCGGGGACCGTAACGTTTTCGTCCGCGTCGAACACATCGCCGACACCTTGCCGCCGGCCGATGCCGACCTGCTGCGCGGCCAGATCACCGCTAACCGCCAGCTCATCGACGAGGCGCAGACCAAGTATCACGCGGCGCAGGACGAAATTCACGAGGCGCTGCGGCACGAGCCGTTCGACGTCAACGCGATGCGCGCGGCCATGGCAAAGACACGGAGCGCGCGGCAGGCCTTCGATCAGGTCATTCAGGACGTATTCGCGTTTTCGGCGTCGCAAATGTCGCCGGCGGGCCGCAAAGCTTTGGCTAACTGGCCGCCCGGCCGTAAAACCGCGAGCAATCGGCAATAAAACCAGCTAATTTCATGCCGCTGCTTCGTTTTATCGGTTTGAAAGCCGCCTATGCATCGCCTTAGCCAAGCTTCGAGGTCGGGAACTAAACGGCGTGCGCGCCGGTTTGTAGCCATGCTGCAAGGAATCTGCCTGACTCTGCCGCTCGGCGGCTGCTTCCTCAACGGCGACAAGCCCGATCCCGCGCTCGATATTCCGAACGCCTATCTCGCCGGCCCCAAAAATCCGGCCGTGGCGCAAGCGGCGCTGCCGACGCTCGACTGGTGGCGCGGCTTCCGCTCGAAGGAATTGACCGAACTTATCGAAGAGGCACGCACCGCCAATCTCGACATTGCCGTAGCGGTCGCTCAAATCGTGCAGGCCGACGCCCAGTCGCGCATTGCCGGCGCGCCGCTGCTACCAGACATCCAGCTCGGCGGCAGCGGAACCCGCGCTGGCGGCGGCACCAACACGACGTATGGCGGCTCCTACGGCAACTTGCTGTCGTCGTCATTGACTGCGAGCTATGAGATCGACTTCTGGGGCAAAAATCGCTCGGCGCTGCGCGCGGCGGAGGAGACCGCCGTCGCCAGCCGCTATAACCGCGAGGTGGTCGGACTCACGACCGTGGTGAGCGTGGCCAATGCCTATTTCCAGGTGCTTGCGGCGCAGGATCAATTGCGCATCACGCGTGTAAACGTGAAAGCCGCGACTGACATCCTGACCCTGATCAAGCAGCAATTTTCTGCCGGCACAGCTTCCGATCTCAACGTCGCCCAGCAGGAAGCCCTAGTTGACATGGTGCGGGCGACAATTCCGCCGCTGGTACAAACGCTGCGACAGTACCAAATAGCGCTGGCGCTGCTGATCGCGCGACCCGCCGAGCGTGTCGTCATCACCGGCGGCAGCATGCGCGGCATCGCCATTCCGCGCGTTACTCCCGGCTTGCCGTCGGAACTGCTTACGCAGCGGCCGGACATCCGCCAAGCGGAGGCGCAATTGGCCTCCGCCAATGCCAATGTGGAGAATGCGCGTGCGCAGATGCTGCCGAGCATCACGCTCACGGGCGAAGGTGGCTTCCAGAGCGCGGTGCTCAAGACGCTGCTGCAGCCGCAATCGGTATTCATCACCGCCACCGCCAGTCTGACTCAGCCGATCTTTGACGGCGGAAAGTTGTTGGGAAACCTCGATCTGCAAAAGGGGACGCAGGATCAGCTCTTACAGGCGTATCGCAAGGCGGCTATCTCTGCCTTCACCGACGTCGACAATGCACTGGTCGCCATTCGGGAGACGACGCTTGCCGTGCAACTGGATCGTGCCGTGGTGTCCAGTTCACGCCGCGCGTTCGACCTTTCCAAGCAGCAACTACTCGCGGGCACGGTCAATCTGGTCACCCTGCTGCAAACCGAGCAGACGCTGTTCACGGCCGAAATTACGCTGGCGCAGGCGCAGCTGGCGCGACTGCAGGCGATCGTCAGTCTCTACCAAGCGCTCGGCGGCGGTTGGCTGCCAAAGCCAGTGGAAACCTCCAATGCACGGTGAACTGCCGAAGCAGATTTGGGCGAAGACGAGCGCGCGCAATCGTCGTTATCTGACGATCGGGCTGATCGTCATCGTGACGCTGGTTCTCGCCGCCTTTGTCTTTCATAGCCGGCAAGAAGCAGCAAAGCCACCAGGGGGCGGTGGGCGGAATTCTGGGACGATGTCTATCGTGCCTGCGGTTGTCAGTAAGGGAGATATCGGAATCAGCATCAATGCGCTCGGTACGGTTACTTCGCTTGCGACTGTAACAATCCAAAGCCAAATAAGTGGGCAATTGATGCGCATTGACTTCCAGGAAGGACAGGATGTCAAAAAAGGCGACTTACTTGAGGAAATCGACCCGCGGCCGTACGAGGCCGTCTTGGCTCAGATGAAGGGACAATTGGCGCGCGACGATGCGCTGCTCAAAGGCGCTCGGGTTGATTTGGCCCGCTACCAGGTTCTCGCAGCGCAGAAAGCCGTGCCGCAACAGACGCTCGATACCCAGGTTGTCCTGGTGGCACAGGACGAAGGCACAGTGGCATCCGACCAAGGTCAGGTAAAAGCCGCTGAGGTGAACCTGGTCTATTGCCGTATTCTTTCGCCGCTAGATGGTCGCGTTGGTTTGCGTCAAGTGGACCAAGGCAACTATGTGACACCGAGCGAACCCAACGGCCTCGTGGTGATCACGCAATTGCAGCCGATCAGCGTCCTGTTCACGGTGCCGGAGGACAATCTGCCAGCCATTTCAGCGCGGATGCAGGCCAGCGCAAAGCTGCCCGCAACAGCTTATGATCGGAGTGGCGCCAACAAGATCGCTGACGGTGTATTGCAGACCTTCGACAGCCAGATTGATCCCACGACGGGAACGATCAAGATGCGGGCGCAATTCTCGAACGAGGCGAAAAACCTCTTCCCGAACCAGTTTGTGAATATCCGGTTGCTGGTTGATACGCACAAAGATGTCACCGTGATGCCGACGGCGGGCATCCAGCGCGGCGTACCGGGTACCTTCGTCTATCTCGTCAATTCAGACAATACCGTATCTGTCCGCAAGGTAGTGCTGGGCGTGACGGACGGCGATCGTGTGGAGGTCCAATCCGGATTGGCACCAGGCGATCGTATTGTCGTCGATGGTGCCGACAAACTACGCGATGGTGCGAAGATCATCGTGCGAGCAAGCGCCGATAATAGCAATTTGCCAGCACCTACCAAATCGAGCGGCAACAAGCGGGGTTCGGCGAACGGGCAAAGGCAATGAGCCCATCGCGGCCCTTCATTTTGCGGCCGGTGGCAACTACCTTGCTGATGGTTGCTATCATGTTGTCCGGCATGCTCGCCTTCCGGTTTCTGCCGATCGCCGCTTTGCCCGAAGTCGATTATCCGACTATCCAGGTGCAAACTTTTTATCCCGGTGCAAGTCCCGACGTGATGACGTCGTCGGTCACCGCGCCTCTGGAGGTCCAATTCGGCCAAATGCCGAATCTCAACCAGATGAGTTCGGTGAGTTCGGCCGGCGCCTCGGTCATAACGCTACAGTTCGGGCTCAGCATTTCTCTCGACGTCGCCGAGCAAGAGGTGCAGGCCGCCATCAATGCTGCCGGCAATCTGCTGCCCTCCGATCTGCCAGCGCCACCAATTTACGCTAAAGTGAACCCGGCTGACGCACCAATACTGACGCTGGGGCTAACATCCAAAACGATGCCACTGATCCAAGTGGAGGATTTCGCCTATACCCGCCTGGCGCAAAAGATTTCCCAACTTCCCGGCGTCGGGCTTGTCAGCATCAGTGGTGGTCAGCGGCTGGCTGTGCGCGTCCGTGCCGACATACGCAAACTCGCCGCCTATGGGCTCAACATAGACGATCTTCGCACGACCCTTGGCAACGCCAATATCGACTCGCCCAAGGGAAACTTCGACGGAGCGATGCGCGCCTATACGATCAACGCCAATGATCAGATCAGAAACGCTAGCGACTATAAGTCGCTGATCATTGCCTATAAGAACGGTTCGCCGGTTCGACTCAGCGATGTCGGCGACGTCATCGACGGAGCCGAGAACAACAAGCTAGGCGCCTGGATGAACACTGTGCCGGCGCTCATCCTGAACATTCAGCGGCAACCCGGCGCCAATGTCATTTCCGTGGTGGCGGGTATCAAAGCGTTACTGCCACAACTGCAGGCCGCGCTTCCGGCCGCGATAGATATGGCCATTCTCACGGATCGGACCGTCACCATCCGCGCTTCGGTGCGGGATGTGGAATACGAACTGACCCTCGCCGTGATCTTGGTCGTGATGGTGATCTTCGTATTTCTGCGTAGCACTCGGGCGACTCTAATTCCGAGCCTTTCGGTGCCGCTCTCGCTGGTTGGCACACTCGGTGCCATGTATTTGTTCGGCTTCAGTCTTGACAACCTCTCCCTGATGGCTCTGACCATCGCGACCGGCTTCGTGGTCGACGATGCTATCGTGGTAATCGAAAACATCTCCCGTTTTATCGAAGAAGGCGAGACGCCATTACAGGCGGCATTGCGCGGCTCCGAGCAGATCGGCTTCACCATCATCTCTCTGACCGTGTCGCTGATCGCTGTGCTGATCCCGCTCCTGTTTATGGGAGATGTGGTTGGTCGGCTATTTCGGGAGTTCGCCATCACGCTGTCGGTCACTATTCTGATCTCCGGAGTGGTATCGCTGACGCTGGTACCAATGGCATGCGCCAAACTGCTAAAGGCTGCGACCGATACCCACGAGAACGCGTTTCAACGGCGCAGCCGCGAATGGTTCGACCGTGTGATCGAAGCCTACGGCCGCATGCTCAATTGGATACTCGATCGTCAGACATTCGTGCTGCTGGTGGCAGTGGGCACATTTGCATTGACCGCCCTGCTCTACGTGATCATCCCGAAAGGTTTCTTTCCGCTTCAGGATACCGGTGTAATTCAGGCAACATCCGAGGCTCCACAGTCGGTATCCTATGCTGCGATGGCAGCGCGGCAGGAAGCGCTTGCGAGCGCCATCCTCAAAGATCCTGACGTCGAAAGCCTTTCGTCATTCATCGGCGTGGACGGGACCAACACCACCCTTAATAGCGGCCGGATCTTGATCAACCTCAAACCGCATGATCAGCGAAGTTCCGACATAACGGCAGTGATGCAGCACCTGAAGAACCGTGCTGCGTCTCTTCCGGGCATTACCCTTTACATGCAGCCGGTCCAGGATCTGACAATCGACACCTTCGTCAGCCGGACGCAGTACCAATTCATTCTGCAGGACGCGGATCCGGCGCAGCTTGCCGAATGGACACCCAAGCTGGTCGAAAAACTGAGAGAGCTTCCGCAACTGTCCGACGTTGCGAGTGACATTTCAGCGCAAGGGCTTTCGGTCTTTGTAGAAATCGACCGCGACCAAGCCGCGCGCTTCGGAATCACACCCGCGACCATCGATAACGCGCTTTACGACTCTTATGGTCAGCGCATCGTCTCGACAATCTTCACCAACTCAAATCAATACCGCGTCATTCTCGAGGCCGATCCGGCGCTTCAAACGTCTCTGAAGTCATTATCCGATATTTATCTGCCGTCCGCGGTCGGCAGCACGCCGGTGCCGCTTGCCGTGATGGCGAAGATGCGGGAGGAAATGGCCCCCCTGCAGGTATCGCACCTTGGACAGTTTCCGGCATCCACCGTGTCCTTCAATCTTGCACCGGGCGCATCGTTGGGTGAGGCGGTGACCGCGATCAAACAGGCTCAGGTCGACATCGACCTCCCGCTAAGCGTGATCAGCAGCTTTCAAGGCGCAGCGCTGGCGTTCCAGTCATCCCTCTCAAATGAGGTCTTTCTGATCCTCGCGGCAATCGTCACGGTCTATATTGTACTGGGTGTGCTCTATGAAAGCTTCATCCATCCGCTCACCATTCTCTCGACTTTGCCTTCAGCCGGAATTGGCGCGCTGCTGGCACTAATGGTAGCCGGCGATGAACTGACGATCGTTGCGATCATAGGCATTATCCTTCTCATCGGTATCGTGAAGAAAAACGCGATCATGATGATCGACTTTGCGCTTGAAGCCGAACGGATTGAGGGCAAGTCACCGCGCGACGCAATCTATCAAGCCTGCCTGTTGCGATTTCGACCTATTCTAATGACCACGATGGCTGCAGTGCTGGGCGCATTGCCGCTGATGGTTGGGACGGGCGCCGGCTCCGAACTGCGGCATCCCCTCGGCATCTCCATCGTCGGCGGCCTGCTAGTCAGCCAAATGCTGACGCTGTTTACAACGCCAGTAATCTATCTCTGGTTCGACCGTCTGGCATTGCGGTTTTCCGGGCGGTCGGCCAACCCAAGCCTTGCGAGCGAATAAAATAAACCATGGGCCCATCGAGTCTCTTCATTCGCCGTCCGGTAGCAACGACGCTTCTCACATTCGGGCTCGCGGCTGTGGGGATAGTGGCCTTTTTCCGGCTCCCCGTTTCGCCGTTACCGGAGGTTGATTTCCCGACCATCTCGGTTCAAGCAACGTTGCCAGGCGGCAGCCCGGAAGACGTGGCCACGACAGTCGCCAGCCCGCTTGAGCGCCATCTTGGCCAGATCGCCGACGTCACCGAGATGACCTCGTCGAGCACGGTAGGGTCGACGCGCATCACGCTGCAGTTCGGACTTAATCGGGATATCAACGGGGCGGCGCGCGACGTGCAAGCCGCCATCAATGCGGCCCGCGCGGATCTACCGACGAGCCTGCGGTCCAATCCGACCTACCGCAAGGTCAATCCTGCCGACGCCCCGATCCTGGTCCTCACCCTGACGTCGGACACGCTGACGCGCGGCGTGCTCTATGATGCAGCATCCACATTGCTAGCACAAAAGCTGTCGCAGGTGGATGGGATCGGCGAAGTTATCGTTGGAGGCAGTTCGCTGCCTGCCGTAAGGGTCGAACTCATTCCACAAGCGGTCTATAAATACGGCGTCGGCCTTGAAGACGTGCGGGCTGCGCTTGGCGCCGCCAATGCTCACAGCCCGAAAGGCGGCATCGACGTTGGCGATCAGCGATATCAGATCTATGCCAATGATCAGGGCACCAAGGCGGCGCAATACAAAAACTTGATTGTGGCCTACCGCAAGGGCGCGGCGGTTCGCGTTTCAGATGTCGGCGAGGTGATCGACTCCGTTGAGAATCTCCGCAATGCAGGTCTCGCAAACGGCAAGCCGTCCGTCCTCGTGATCTTATACAGGCAACCCAACGCCAATATCATTGGCACCGTTGACCGTGTTAAGGCTTTATTGCCCCAATTGCGAGCTTCGGTCTCGGCGGCCATCGACATCAATGTGGCTGTCGATCGTTCAACGACGATTCGAACGTCTTTGCGAGATGTGGAACGCACGCTGATTATAGCTACCCTGCTCGTAATCGTTGTGGTTTTCGCATTCTTGCGAAACTGGCGAGCCACGCTGGTGCCGGTCGTGGCGGTTTCGGTGTCGCTGGTCGCAACATTCTCCGTGATGTACCTGGTAGGCTACAGTCTCGATAATCTCTCGCTCATGGCTCTGACCGTCGCCACCGGTTTTGTCGTCGATGATGCCATTGTCGTGCTCGAAAATATTACGCGCCATATCGAGGCAGGGCTGTCGCCTTTAGAGGCCGCACTCAAAGGCGCCAAGGAAGTCGGCTTCACCGTACTGTCGATGAGCCTGTCGCTTATCGCGGTTTTCATTCCAATTCTACTGATGGGTGGCATCGTCGGCCGCCTGTTCCGTGAATTTGCGATGACGATTTCGATAGCTATCTTGATCTCGCTTGCGATTTCGTTGGCGACCACGCCGATGATGTGCGCCTTTCTGCTCCGCAAAGATCGCGTCCAAGGACATGGATGGCTCTATCGGACGAGTGATCGCTTATTTGAGGGAATGCTGAACGGTTATCGGCGAACATTGACTTCTGCACTCCGGCACCCAGGGTCCATGATGCTAATTCTTGTCGCGATCTTGGGCCTCAATTTCTACCTGTACGATATCATCCCGAAAGGCTTCTTCCCGCAGCAGGATACCGGACGGTTGATCGGCATCATCCAGGCGGATCAGAGCATTTCATTTCAACTGATGCAGCAGAAGCTGACGCAATTCGTCACGATCATAAAAGGGGACCCTGCAGTCGAGACCGTCGTTGGTTTCACAGGTGGGGGGCAGACCAATTCCGGCTTCGTCTTCGCTGCGCTGCTACCACTCAACAAACGTCAGATATCAGCTGATCTCGTCATAGCGCGTCTACGGCGAGAATTGGCTGTCGTGCCGGGAGCAACATTGTTCCTGCAGGCAGTACAAGATATTCGCGTCGGCGGGCGAGCAAGCAATGCGCAGTATCAATATACGCTACAGGGCTCGACTTTGGGCGAACTCAACGAATGGGCCCCAAAGATAACGGCCGCACTCCAAGGCGAGCCGAGTCTCGCCGACGTCAACAGCGATCAACAGAATAAGGGGCTGGAATCTGATTTAGTCATCGATCGGGAAACCGCTGCCCGCCTGGGAATCACAGTGAGTCAGATTGACAATACACTCTACGATGCATTCGGCCAGCGCCAAGTCTCAACCATCTATGCTGCCAAAAATCAGTATCATATAGTTATGGAAGTGGCCCCACGTTACTGGCAAAATCCAGAAACACTGAAGGACGTCTACGTCAGCACCTCCGGCGCTTCTGTTGGTGGCTCTCAGGCGACCAATGCGGTCGCAGGCACCGTCGCCGCGATGGGAAGCTCGGCCTCGACCAACACGGCCAATGCGAACGCCGCCCGAAATCTCACGACCAACTCAATCGGCGCCACCGGCAAGGGCGTGGCGTCAACCGGCTCTGCCGTGAGCACCAGCCAGGAGGTGATGATCCCGTTGTCTGCCGTCGCGCATTTTAGGCAAGGCGCCACTCCGCTTGCGGTCAACCATCAGGGACTGCTCGTCGCAAGCACAATTTCGTTCAACCTTCCACCAAATGTCTCCCTTAGCACCGTTGTCTCAGTGATTGAGGCAACGATGAGTCGGCTCGGTGTTCCTGCAACGATTCGCGGCAGCTTCCAAGGTACAGCGAAAGTATTTCAAGATTCGCTCAATAATCAGCCTTATCTCATTCTCGCTGCCTTGGTGACGATCTACATCGTCCTCGGTGTTCTTTACGAAAGCTACGTTCATCCGCTAACGATTCTTTCCACGTTACCATCTGCGGGCGTGGGAGCACTGCTGGCGCTAATGGCTTTCAATACAGAATTCAGCATCATGTCACTCATCGGCGTGATCCTCCTAATCGGCATCGTCAAGAAGAATGCAATCATGATGATCGATTTCGCGCTTGACGCTGAGCGCACGCGCGGCCTTTCATCATTCGATGCGATCTACGAGGCCTGCATCCTCCGCTTCAGGCCGATCATGATGACGACTATGGCTGCGATGCTTGGTGCACTACCTCTCGCGATCGGCATGGGCGAAGGTAGTGAACTTCGGCGGCCGCTCGGTATCGCAATCGTCGGCGGCCTCATCCTGAGTCAGATGCTGACACTTTACACAACCCCGATCATTTATTTGTATTTCGACCAATTTCGGCATTGGTGTCAGCGATTGAGGAGCGGCGACAGACTAGCGCCACGCGCATCCGATTCCACACTGCAGCCCGGTGAATAGATGACGATAGAGGCAAGAGCAGGCTCACAGCGGCCAGCTTTGGCTCTTTGTATTTTTGATGGCGTCGATAACGACTAGCGTCCAATCGCTGTGAGCGCTAAACGCCCAAATACCGGTGCTGCACATCCGGCGCGGCGGCGAGCTCGCGCGAAGTCCCCCACCACACCACGCGGCCGCGCTCGATCAGGAAATGGCGGTCGGCAACGCGGATGAGCGTGCCGACATTCTTGTCGATCACCAGGATGGCGAGGCCCAAGTTCTTGAGGCTGGCAAGGCAGCGCCAGATCTCGGCGCGGATCAGCGGCGCCAGGCCTTCGGTCGCCTCGTCCAAGATCAGCAGGCGCGGGTTGGTCATCAGCGCGCGGCNNCGCCGGAGAGCTGGTTGCCCATGCTGCCGGCGCGCTCGGACAGCCCCGGGAACAGCGCGTACACCTTGTCGAGCGTCCAGCCGCCGCCGTCGCGCTCCGCCGCCGTCGCCACCAGATTCTCGCGCACGGTGAGATTGGGGAAAATCTGCCGGCCTTCCGGCACCAGGCCAATGCCGAGCTTGGCGACTTTATAGGACGGCAACCCGCGAATCTCGCGGCCGGCAAAGCGGATAGCGCCGGCGCGCGCCGGGGTGAGGCCCAGGATCGAGCGCACGGTGGTGGTCTTGCCCATGCCGTTGCGCCCCATCA
>PMAF01000233.1 GCA_003152455.1 Hyphomicrobiales bacterium | reverse complement strand
CACGACTTCCTGAAGACCCAAATAAACTGGGGATTGCGATGAGGGCAGCGGACAGGCCCGAACCGAAGTTTGGTTGACACCTGCAGTACTGGAAAATCGAACATCAGATGCGCGGCCCAGGCGCCTAGGATCGCGGCGGCAATCTGGATCGGCACGTAAGCCGTATGCGTTCGCCACGGAAGTGCTGAAAGTCCTTTCAATATGATGGCATTTCTCTTCGCAACAGAACTTATTGAGTCGAACGCTCTTGTCGAATTTGTGCGGCCCGAATAGGGCACGCATTTTAAAGCACAAAAAAATCAACTCGAAGCCTAAGACAACGCGACCACGGTTCAAGTCAAAGCAGCGAATTTCAACCGCATTCAGGAAGCTTGGGTACTTTCCAGGATATGCATCGTGGTACCGCGCCATTCGAATTGATTGCCGCTCCATGCGTTGACCCAGAGCGCCGGCAGCATGAAATCGCGTAACAAGGCGCAGACGAGGAAATAACGCGACACTGGCCAATCGACCATGAGGGCGAGGGCGAATTCGGCTCCATACCACAGGGCAGCAAATAGCAGCGTTGCGGGCAAAGCGGCACCTTTGGTCTGCGATGCAAAAAATAGGAGCGCCGCCATCGGCGCCGTAGCGCCTGACAGGATTTCAGGGGCGAAAAACAGCGGAAAAGTCGCGCGCCGCAGACGCGCCCAGCGCGACTGGCGCTTCCACACTTCGCGTGCGCTACGCGGCCCAAGCGGCTGGCTCGCAGGCGGACTGACGAGGCGCACGCGCAAACCGGCCTCGCGTACGATCTTTGTCGATGCCGCGTCCTAGGCGATTTCGGTACCGAGTGAGCGAATACCGCCTGCTTGCTCGAGGTCGCTTCGCCGCCAAAACAGGGTCTTGCCCTGCGCGAAGCCGATGCCTAGACCGTCCGCCAGATATTGCCAGCGGGCCTGATAGCAGTTGAGAAAGGCACATTCCAACTCGGCCCAGAACCCAGCTGGCAGACAGCCGGTCGGCGGCGCGCAGACTAGGCCCGTATCGGAGCGCCAGGCCGCGAACAGGCGCTGGATGTAGTCGTGGCGCATCAGGATATTGCTGTCCGCAATCGCGATCCAATCGTTCGTCGCCGCGCGCCAGCCTTTGACGACATTGTTGAGCTTCGGATTGGGGCTTTGGTGATCGTCGCCGATCAGGAGGCGCGCATCGATTCTAGGGTATTCGGCGATCAGGCGGCGCACCAACGGCGCCGCCGGCTCGTCAGCGCGCGCCGCGCAAAAGATCAGCTCGTAGCTTGGATAATCGAGCAGAAAGGCTGATTGCAGTGTGGCTTCGCTGTAATTGTCGAGCCCGCAAACCGGGATCACTAGGCTGACCGGCGGGCCATCCGCCGCAGCAGCGAGCGGCACCCGCGGGGGCCGACAGCGGATCATCGCGATCGCCATGCTCGCGAGGTGCAGAGTCGTCGCCAGGACGACGAAGGAGGCTGCCGCCCAGATCGCCACAGTCATCGTTTAAGTGCCATAACAGCGGCGTGTGATAAACTAATGACATAGATGGAGATACAAGCGCTCGCCGGTCACACCGTTCGTCAAGGTATAATACGCTGCGGTCACACGTTGAGGCTGGGCGGCGGGCGGCTAAGCGCTAGGCGACCCGCCGCTCACAACCCGAATCACCATCCGGAAACCCGGAATCGCAGACCCAGGCATTTTTGGCGAACCATTCGTGTGTCACGCGACAGAACGGACACAATGTGCGGCTGAAAAACACTGGAGTGGAGTGAAAGGTCGCGCGGTCAGCCTGTATGCCAGTGGAAATGGCTCGCTGTGTCTCTGGACAACTGATCATTACGATGCCCATGTGACGCTCCCTCTATTGCAGGTGCACATCAGGTACAGGTCTTGCGCGAAGGAACGACGAAGCCACGGTGGCAATTTCGCGGCATTGTCAGCGCTCTCGGAAGAGAGAATTTAAAGGAACAAATTCCACGCAATACGCGCGCTATTCAATGCTGAAGGGCTAGTGCGGTTGAAGCGACCGCCTCATCAACCCTCGCTATATCGCCTATTTCGGCTCTGCCACAGATCTTCGAGCCGCTTAATGCCTGTTGAAATTGTCCTTACGAGCAAGAAGGATCGCTTGAAACAGGCGATCTGCTGGCCACATCAAGCCAAAACAAGACTTCGGCCTCTTGATCACGTGGCATTGGACGCAAGCTTGTCATCAACGCACAATAGGCGATGCGGGCTATTCGACTAGATCAGGAAAATTCAAATTGAAAAACTGCGTCTATGCATCATAATTCGTATGGCAAATTCACGCGTCCGGATGGTTTTGTGACAAATTGATGACTGATCTAGCTCAATAAAAACGTCATCGGAACGTGCGCAAGTAATCAACGAGCCTATAGGCGCACACACATGAAATCCCAGATCATTGAGCGGCTAGGGCAAACCGATATTCTGCTGCCGTCTCTCATCGCCGAGGGATTGGCGGCCAATGATCGGGTGAAGGCCCGGCTGAGCGTCTTACAGGCAGCCGGACGCCATGCGCGCGATCCCCGTGGAGTGCGCTTCGACCTGGCGAACGAGTGCCGCGCCGTCGGCATCGACACCGTCGCGATGGAAACGCTTGTCACCGGCGCGAGCCCGTTGGCTGGCGAGCGGATCACGGCGCCCGGCCTCGGCAACTTAGGAACGGCGATTTGGGACGATGTCGCAATCATGGTCCGGGCCGTCAAAGCTGGAGATGCGGCCCAAGGCGATATCGCTCTTGAACGCCTCTCTGCGATCAAAGGGGTCGCGTCGCCGGAAGCGTCAGATACGATCGAGCTTGCGCAAATCACTAGGCTGACGGGGATTTCCGGCGGCAACGGCGACGGCTTGCATCGCTTGGTCATGGATCTACACAAGGCCCTCAATCGTCTGTCCGCGGCTCATGCGCAAGAAGTGTTGGCAGGTGCGCATGTCTATGGGCTGCTGCCGGAGGACCGGCCTGCGGTCGAGGCGTTCATGCGCGGGGTCGAATCGACCCGTAAGCTGAAATTCGATCATCCCGGGCTTGCGACGACTGCGACGCGGTCGGGCGCGCGGCTCACCATCCAAAACGATATTGGAGAAACCGACGCGCATGTGGTCGTAATCGCGGTCGAACAAGAGACGGTGACGGTCACCTATACCGACGTTCATCTGGCGCGTGCGAAGTTTTTCGCCGGGCTGTTGCGGATTTTTCCCGTTCAATGGAGCGGGCTCGATCGTAAGAGTGCGGAGAGCATTGGCGACGATGAAGTGTTCTATCTCGCCACGGGCCGATATCCGACCGATGGCGGCAAGCACCGCGATGCCTTTCTCGAAGCGATCGGCGCATCGCTTGTCTTCCTGATTGACTGGAACAAGGCCCGCAAGGTCCTGCGGGCGTGGGTATCCAAGGGTGACGCGGTCCGGGTCCTCGATTGGGCGGCTCGCAATCGAACAGGCCACAGAGCTTTCCTTGAACTGGGTGGCAGCGAACTCGTATCGTCGGCCGTGCATCACGCAACGCCAACCCGAATAGGATTCGGCGAGCGACTGGATCGCGCGTTTGGGCGCGAGGCGGCGGTGGATTTTCTCAAGACCGTCTTGCGCATTTCGGCCGAAGCCTTGCTGGCAGGAGGCTCGATCCGGTTCGCGAGAGATCGCATCGAGGCGGACCTTGTTCGGCATTTGCAACGGGTTGACGGTACACTGTTGACAATAGTCGTACGTCAGGCCGGCTTGGCGCGTGAGATCGCCACCGGGATCGCGCACTGCATCGCCGAACAGCAGGCGCGCAGGCCGTTCGACCGAGCGGCACTGGCGATGCAGGCGCGACGCATTGAGGAGAAGGCCGACAAGATCGCAATCGATGCTCGCAACGAAATCGCGCGGTTCGACGCCGACCCTACGATCGAGCGCCTTGTGAACAGCGTCGAGGAAGCGATCGACGAACTCGAGCAGGCGGCATTCATCTCTTCGCTTGCCCCAAGCGAGATTGCTCCGGAAGTGCTCGGGCCGCTGGCCGAGCTTTGTTCGGAGGCCGTCTCAGGTACGGAAGCCGCTGCCGCCGGCGCTGCTGCCGCCGCCGATGTGCCCGACGGGCACCGAGTCGATTCCGAGGACGCGCTCGCGGCGATTGGTCGGCTCATCGACGCCGAGCACAATGCCGATGCCGCCGAGCGCGCGCTCACGGCCATTGTCCTGCGCGGAGAATTCGATCTGAAAACGGCGCTGTCGGTTCTCGAACTTGCCCGTGCTCTTGAACGGGCGACCGACCGGCTGGCAGGCTTCGGACATGTGCTGCACCGGCACGTGCTCGCAGATCTGTCCATCTAACAGGAACCAGGTGAAAATGCACATTGTCCGCATCGGGGATGGATCTACCAAGCCGCACTCCGCTGAAACCGTGGGCGCGAAGGCGGCCAATCTGGCGCGCATGGTTGTGCTCGGTCTTCCAGTGCCGCCAGCGTTCGTGCTCCCGGTCGAGCTGTGTGCCGCGATCGCCGGGGACGATTCCCACGCCAAGAAGAAGCTGACCGATGGTCTGACCGAAGGAATTGCCTTTCTTGAAAACGCCACCGGCAAGCTCTTCGGTGACCGGCGCCGCCCGCTCTTGGTGTCGGTGCGTTCCGGCGCTGCACGGTCGATGCCCGGAATGTTGGATACAGTGCTCAACATCGGCTGCACGTCGGCCGCGGTTCACGGTCTCGTGCGCATTACCGGACATCCGCGCTTTGCTTGGGACTGCCGACGCCGGTTTCTCGAAAGCTATGCCAGTGTGGTCCTTGGCATGGACGCGGCGCCGTTTGCGGGGCGGCTCGCCGAAATGGTCGGCGCCGAAGGCGTCGCGAGCGAGCAGGCGCTCGACGGCGAAGCCATTGAGCGTGTCGCGGAATCTTACCTGCAGATGATCGATGATGAAGACTGCGTCGTATCCGAAGACCCGATGGAACAGCTCGAAACGGCGGCGCATGCGGTCTACCGCTCATGGACAAGCGATCGCGCCCGCACCTATCGTCGGCTTGAGCATCTTGAGGACCTGCACGGCACCGCCGTCACGGTCCAGACGATGGTCTTTGGCAATCGCGGGCTTTCGTCAGGCGCAGGCGTGGCGTTTTCGCGCGATCCTTCGACCGGCGCGGCACAACCGGTCATCGACATTTTGTTTGGGTCGCAGGGCGAAGACGTCGTGTCAGGGAGCCGCAATCCTGAAACCGAGGAAGCCATTGACCGTTCGGTTCCGGCGGTCGCAACGCAATTGCGCGAAACGCTTGCGCGGCTCGAAATGGAATTTGATGACGTCCAAGACGTCGAGTTTACGATTGAGGAAGGCAAATTGTGGTTTTTGCAGACTCGCTCGGCGAAGCGAACGCCGCAGGCCGCAATTCGGTTTGCGATCGACTTCGTCAAAGAGGGACTGATCACGCCGTCACGCGCCTTGCGCCGGCTGAATGGCTTGGACTTAGATAAGCTCGCACGCAAACGCCTGGTCGATGTCCATGAGCCGGTCGCGTGCGGGACCGGCGCATCCGCAGGAATCGCGGTCGGACGCGCGGCCTTTGATTTCAAGGGCGCCGAACGCCTGGCGGCAAGCGGCGAAACCGTGATTCTGGTTCGGCCCGATACCAGCACGGCCGATGTCGCGGGCTTCGCCGTCTCCGCGGGAATTGTGACGGCCATCGGCGGTCGAACCGCACATGCGGCGCTGATAGCGCGCCAGATGGGCAAGCCCTGCGTTGTCGGCTGCGCGGGGCTTAACGTCGATGTCGCGAGCCACTGCGCACAGCTCGGCGTGACTGCGATCAAAGAGGGAGATTGGCTCTCTATCGATGGCGAGATGGGGACGATCTATCTCGGCCAATGCAACGTCGTCGTCGACCAGCCGGAAGCGGAGTTGGCAGAAATCGAGCGCTGGCGCACCAAGTCGCTTGAACATTCATGACTAAACCAAATGACGATAGGCGTCAGAAATGCCTTGATCTCGGTCAGGGTGCTGCTCTACGCGTCGTCGAGCAGCACATAGGCATTCTTCTATGACCGGCCGCACATGACTTCGAATGGAACCAGTTCAATATCGCTACTTTTCAGCGCGATCTCATAGGCAGTCTTGCCGATCCGCAGCGAGATCGAGCCAGAGAATACCAACGCTGGCTGACGCATGGCGATAGACGACGACCGCCGAGAGGATTGGCAGAGCCGGGTGCGCGGCGCATGGCGGGAGTTGCGCGGCCAAACTAGCATCAACAGCAGCGCCGGCGGCGCGCTGCCTATCACCAATCGCGCGGCGGCGCATCCGCACGCCCTGCTGATCGACTCGCTGATCGG
>PMAF01000212.1 GCA_003152455.1 Hyphomicrobiales bacterium | reverse complement strand
TGCCGCCCATGTTGTAGTGCGCGGTCGGCAGCACCGGGATCGGCTCGCGGGTGATATCGACACCCGCGAAGATCCGGGCCAGCTCGGCGATCCCCGGCAGCCGTTCATGCAGCACCGCAGGGTCGAGGTGATCGAGGTGCAGGAAGATGTGGTCTTTTTTCTTGCCGACGCCNNGCCAGATCCTTGGCCGACGGCGCGTAGCGCTCCATGAAGCGCTCGCCTTCCGAATTGACCAGATAGCCGCCTTCGCCGCGTGAGCCTTCGGTAATCAGGCAGCCGGCGCCGTAGATGCCGGTCGGATGGAACTGCACGAATTCCATGTCCTGCAACGGCAGGCCGGCGCGCAGCACCATGGCGTTGCCGTCGCCGGTGCAGATATGCGCCGAGGTGCAGGAGAAATAGGTACGCCCATAGCCGCCCGTGGCAACCATGACCATGTTGGCGCTGAAACGATGGATGGTGCCGTCATCCATATTGAGCGCTACCACGCCGCGGCAGCGGCCTTCGCCGTCCATGATCAGGTCGATGGCGAAATATTCGACGTAGAATTCGGCGGAATGTTTCAGCGCCTGGCCGTACATCGTGTGCAGCATGGCGTGGCCGGTGCGGTCGGCGGCGGCGCAGGTGCGCTGCGCGGTGCCCTTGCCGTAATGGGTGGTCATGCCGCCGAACGGGCGCTGATAGATCTTGCCGTCTTCCTCGCGGCGCGAGAATGGCAGGCCCCAATGCTCCAGCTCGTAGACGGCTTCCGGCGCATTGCGGCAGAGATATTCGATGGCGTCCTGGTCGCCGAGCCAGTCGGAACCCTTGACGGTATCGTACATGTGCCAGCGCCAGTCGTCCTCGCCCATGTTGCCGAGCGCGGCGGCGATGCCGCCTTGCGCGGACACCGTGTGCGAGCGGGTCGGGAATACCTTGGTGATGCAAGCGGTGCGTAAGCCCGCCTCGCTGCAGCCGACCACGGCGCGCAAGCCGGAGCCTCCGGCGCCGATCACCACCACGTCGTAGCTGTGATCCTCGATCGGGTAGGCGCTGCCGTTGACCGCGGGCGCGCCATTGGATTTTCCGTTCGTGGCCATGGGTTAGACTCCGAACGAAAGTTTGAGGATCGCGAAGGCGCTGGCGAGGCCGATGCCGAAGCAGAAGAAGGTATTTGCCAACAGCGTCGCGAGCTTGAGCTTATCTTCATGCACGTAGTCGATGATGATCTCCTGCATCCCGATCCACATGTGATAGACGGTGTTGATGATGAACAGCAGCATGATGATCGCTACGATCGGCGACCCGAGGATTTGTACGACCGCCGCGTGACTGCGTCCCAGCAGCCCGATGACGATGATCACCAGCGCGATGCACAGCGCAATTCCGGCGACCGACGTCACGCGCTGATGCCAAAAATCCTGCGTGCCGGTATGGGCCGCGCCCAGCCCGCGCACGCGGCTCATCGGGGTGCGCATCTGATTTTCCTTCACCGCGGGCCTCCCATGGCGAGATAGCCGACCACCCAGACCACAAGCGTGAGCAAGATCGAGCCGACGATGGTCGCCATCGCCATGAATTCGCGCTCGGCCGGTTCGAAACCCAGCCCGACATCCCAGATGAGATGGCGGATGCCGCCGATCATGTGGTGAAGCAGGGCCCAAGTGTAGCCGAACAGCACCAGCCGCCCGATCAGGCTGCCCATGAACCATTCGAAATAGCTGTAGGCATTGGGGCCGGAAGCCGCCGCAATCAGCCACCAGGCAATCAGCAGCATGCCGAAATACAGCACGGCGCCGGTGATGCGATGAAAGCCGGACATCACAAACGACAGCGTCAACTTGTAGACTTGCAAGTGCGGGGAGATGGGACGGGATCGTCGGGGTCCGGTCGTCGAACCCGCTTCAAGCTCGGTCATCGTCGGTCTCCAGTACGCTCATATGCGCCGTTTGATCGCGCCGGCGATCGTGAGCGGTTCCTAACCCAATGTCCGCCAACGTCGCAACGCACCAAGTCGCGAAGAGCCCAAAATTCGAAATCAAGGTCTTAACGCCCCGCACGCCAAAACAGCTTCGCACATCTCGCCCGCCGCTGCGGACCGTCACTTTCGGCCTTGACTGGTAGCCAGAACCGGCTACTTCACCAATTGCGAAGCTTGCGCTTCTAATTATCACGCTGCAATATGTGTTTTGCGTAGCCTGCCTTCGCGGAATAAGAAGGTAGTAGTCCGATGCGGTTCGACTTCACCGACCTGAATCTTTTTCGCCACATCGTCGAGGCGGGCAGCATCACGCATGGCGCGGCGCGCGCTAATCTGGCGCTGGCCGCCGCCTCGACCCGTATCCGCAAGATGGAGCTCGCATTCGGCACGGAATTGCTGGTGCGCGGCCGCCAGGGCGTCGTGCCGACGCCGGCCGGGCGCACTTTGTTGCAGCACGCCCGCGGAATCCTGGCGCAGAGTGAACGGTTGCAGGAAGACTTGACCCCCTACGCCCGCGGGCTCGCCGGCCAGGTGCGGGTGCTGTCCAATACCAATGCGCTCACCGAGTTCCTGCCGGAAACGTTGAGCTCCTTCCTGATGGCCTATCCCGATATCAGTGTCGACCTCGAAGAGCGGCTGAGCGACGAGATCGTCGGCCTGATGGCGGAAGGCGCCGCCGACATCGGCATCGTCGCCGGCACCGTCGATCACGGCAGCCTGCATACGTTCCCGTTCCGCAGCGACCGTTTCGTACTGGTGGTTGCCCGCAACCACCCACTCGCCAGCCGCTCGCGCATCGGCTTTGCCGAGGTGCTCGAATACGACATGGTCGGCCTCGACCGCGCCAGCGCGATTCAGCGCTTCCTTGCCGACAAGGCCAACCGCGTCGGCCGGCCGTTGCGGCTGCGCGTGCAACTGCGCAGCTTCGATGCCATCTGCCGGCTGGTCGAGTGCAACGTCGGCGTCGGCATCGTGCCGGAGACCACCGTGAAACGGACCGAACGCAACATGGCGATCAGCTCGGTTCGTCTCACCGATCCTTGGGCGTTGCGCGAATTGTCGATCTGCGTACGCGACATCGACACGCTGCCGCCCTATGCGCGACAACTCGTCGATCATCTACGCGCGAGCGTTTAACGCGGCATCAGCACCCAGTAATCAAGATCGAGAATCACGGCCGGGTCGTACTCGTCGCCATTCTTGAACGGGAAGTCGGAACATGGCCGGTCCTTGGTGGCGACGGTGCGCAGACGCAGCGCGCCGACGTCGCTGCGGCCGGGCAATTCGGCGGTGGCCAGCACCTCGGACCAGGCGAACACGGTCAGCCCGGCGAACAGCGGCGCCACGTGCCGCCCGCCGTTGATCGCCGCCACGTGGAACGCATTGCCCAGCCCGTTGAACGACAGCGCGCGCGCCAGCGAAATGGCATGGCCGCCATAGATCAGCCGATGGCCGAAGCGGCCTTTGCTCTCGGTGAAGTGATCGAAATGAACGCGCGCGGTATTCTGATAAAGCCGCGTCGCGATCATGTGCTCGGCGTCCTCGACCGTGATGCCGACGCTGTGGTCGATCTTCTCGCCGGCCTTGTAGTCGCCGAAACGGTGCGGGCTGCCGGCCAGCACATTGTCGTAGGCCGCCGCGTTGATGATCGGACACGCGCTGCCGAGGTCGGCGGGTTCCACGCTTTTCGGCAGCTCGGGAACATTTTCGCCAGGCGCTGCTGCCGCCTCGTCGCGCTTGCGCACCATCACCCAGCGCGCATAGTCGAGCACGGCGTCGCCGTGCTGGTTGAAGCCGCGCGAGCGCACATAGACGATGCCGGTCTTCTTGTTGGAATTTTCCTTCAGCCCGATCACTTCCGATACCGCGTTGAGCGTGTCGCCGGGATAGACGGCTTTGAGGAAGCGGCAGTCGGCATAGCCGAGATTGGCCACGGCATTGAGCGAGACGTCCGGCACGGTCTTGCCGAACACCACGTGGAAAACCAAAAGATCGTCGATCGGCGAGCGCGGATAGCCGATCTTGGCGGCGAAGGCGTCGGACGACTGCACGGCAAAGCGCGGCCCGAACAGACCATTATAAACCGCGACATCGCCGAGGGTCACCGTGCGCGGCGTGGCGTGGCGGATCTGCTGGCCGAGGCGGAAGTCCTCGAAAAAATTGCCTGGATTGGTCTTGGCTACGGGCGACTGGCTCAACGTTGCGGCTCCTTGTTCTGATCCGGCCCGGCGCGGCCATTCTCACAAAACCGTGAGCCGAACGCCAGCTTCCGACAACGGGAAACTGATGAGGACGTGTTTAACCCCCGTGTTAGCGGATGGATCGCCAAGTTCATTCCTGAGGAGGACACCCGATGAAAAAGAGATTTCTGCTTTCGGCGCTGATTGCAGCCGGTTTGGCCATGGCTCCGCTGGCGCCGGCGGCTTTCGCCGACGACATGAAGAAGGACACCATGTCCAAGGACAGCATGTCGAAGGACTCGATGAAAAAGGACGACGGCATGTCGAAAGACAGCATGTCGAAGGATACGATGAAGAAGGATGACGGCATGGCCAAGGACAGCATGGCCAAGGACAAAATGGGTCATTGAGTTCGGCTGCCGGCCGGGCTCGTGCATCCGCGGGCACGGCCGTGCCGTATACTTATTCGGGCTTAGATTGGTTAGGATGACATAGCAGGTTCGAGATGACCGCCGAGACCATGACTGCCATGCCCGCCGATACGACGATTCACCCAGGTTGGGTGCGCGTATGCCACTGGATCAACGCGCTGGCGATCCTGGTGATGGTCGGCTCCGGCTGGCAAATCTACAACGCCTCGCCGCTATTCCGTTCGCTGGAATTCTCCAAGCACATCACGCTCGGCCAGTGGCTGGGCGGCGCGTTGCTTTGGCATTTCGCCGCTATGTGGGTGCTGGTGGTCAACGGCATCGTTTATGTCACGCTCGGGCTTGCTACCGGCCGCTTCCAGCGCAAGCTTTTGCCCATCTATCCGTCGCAGGTCATTGCCGACGCCAAGGCCGCGCTCACCTTCAAGCTCGCGCATGACGATCTCTCGCACTACAACGCCGTGCAGAAGGTGCTGTACGCCGGCGTGATCCTGACCGGCATCCTGATCGTGCTGTCGGGCCTGTCGATCTGGAAGCCGGTGCAATTCCAGGAATTGACCGCGCTGTTCGGCGGCTACGATTTTGCCCGCTGCGTGCATTTCGTCGCCATGGCGGCGATCGTCGGTTTCCTCGTGGTGCATGTGGCGCTGGCGCTGCTGGTGCCGAAGAGCCTGCGCGCCATGGTCACGGGGAAGTAGAGCCATGCGCCAGCGCAACAACATCCTCGGCGTCGATCCCAAGCTGTTGATCAAGGATGCCGCCAAGCTGATGCCCGATCCGGCGCGGCGCGGCTTCCTGCGCGGCGCGGCGAGCCTCGGCGCGCTCGCTTTCCTCACCGGCTGCGACATCGTCGACGGCGACACCGCCGAGGGCGTGCTGCGCAAGGTTTCCGAGTTCAACGACGGCGCGCAGGCCGCGCTGTTCAGCCGGACGAAGCTGGCACCGACGTTCCCCGAAAGCGCCATCACCCGTCCGTTCCCGTTCAACGCCTATTACGACGAGGACGAGGCTCCGGTGGTCGATCCGGCGGCCTACAAGCTCGAGATCGCCGGCCTGGTCGAGAACAAGAAGCCGTGGACGCTCACCGAGCTGCACGCGCTGCCCGAGGTTTCGCAGATCACGCGCCACGTCTGCGTCGAAGGTTGGAGCGCCATCGGTTCCTGGCAGGGCGCGGTGTTGTCGGATTTCCTCAAGCGCATCGGCGCCGACACCAAAGCCAAATATATCTGGTTCAAGTGTGCCGAGGGCTACACCAACACCATCGACATGCCGACCGCGCTGCATCCGCAGACGCAAATGTCGTTCAGGTTCGACCACAAGATCCTGCCGCGCGCCTACGGCTTTCCGATGAAGATCCGCATACCCACCAAGCTCGGCTTCAAGAACCCGAAATACGTGGTGGCGATGGAAGTCACCAACACCGACCACGGCGGCTACTGGGAAAACCAGGGCTACAACTGGTTCTCGGGCCTGTAGCGCTACTTCTTCATCTCGCTTGCCGCCACGAACGGCGTCGCCGTTGCCGGTCTTTCGCCGAAGATCAGGATAACGGCGTCGACATCCTTGGCGCCATCCCAGTGCACTTGCTGGCCGAAATGGGTGACGAAGGAGCCGGCCGGCATCGGCACGCTGGCGTTGGCGGGATCGAATTGCGGCCCGGTGCCGACCCACCAGGTTCCCGAGATCACGGTGATGAAGCGGTCGTGCGGATGGAAATGTGGCCGGCTGAAATGATTGCCGGCGAGCCATCTGAGGAGCACGCCGTACTGACCCGGCTTGCTGGGGTCGCCGAAAAGCACGACTTGCTGGTTGCCCGCCGGCGTGACGAGACCCCATTTGATTTGGTCCGGCAGCTTGTAGACGACGGCCTTCGGATCGAGTTCGGCCGCATGAGCCGCCGGCAGCGCCGCGACTAGCAAAGCCGCGCACAATATTTTCGCGAATGAANNGAATGAATGAATGAATGAATCATCGTCGCCTCCTTGTCCGGATTTTTCGAACTCCCGGATTGGCTTCAGTCTCGCGATTTCGCGCGCCGACGTCCAGCGCGCAGCCATAACGGTGGCGTTACTTTTTGGGTTCCGGCTCGGTGATCAGCCGCGCGCCGCGCTGGAAGGTGAGATAGCTCCAGAACCAGGTGAAGGCGACGATGAAGCGGTTGCGCAATCCGATCAGAAAATAAATGTGCACCACGCTCCAGAACAGCCAGCCGACAAATCCCCGAAGCTGCAGGCGTCCGAATTTCACCACCGCCGCGCGCCGCCCGATCGTCGCCAATTCCCCTTGGTGCACGTAGCGAAACGGCGGCGGCGCCGGCCGGCCGGCCAGGCGGGCCGCGATCGACGCTGCAACATAATCGCCCATCTGTTTGGCCGCCGGCGCGATGCCGGGAACCGGCCGGCC
>PMAF01000146.1:18311-83304 GCA_003152455.1 Hyphomicrobiales bacterium | reverse complement strand
AAGCCGCGCTGGCGGAAGGCAAGGGGCATTTTCCGCACAAGACTTTCGCGCAGGCGGCCCGCATGATCGTCATGGCGGACGTTTCGATGTCTCTCGATAATGTGCTGGCCGTCGCCGGCGCGGCGCGGGAGCATCCGGCGGCATTGGTCTTCGGCCTCGGCCTGTCGATCGTGCTGATGGGTATTGCAGCGAACTTCATCGCGCGCCTGCTCAACCGGCACCGCTGGATCGCCTATGTCGGTCTGGCGATCATCGTCTACGTCGCCGGTGACATGATCTGGCGCGGCGCGCTGGAAGTGTGGCCGCATTTGATCGGCTAGAATCCGTAACCTGACAAAGCGGCCGCCAGCGCCGGCGACGGCGCGCGGCCCGAGGTGAAGACGATGCGCGGCGGCGGCGTGGGCAAGCCGGGCGGGCGGCCGCGCAGCAAATCGGCAACACGGCGGGCGATTGCCGGCGCCGGATCGACCCAATCGACGGGCCAGGGCGCGTTCGCCTTAAAGCGATCGATCAGCAGCGGGTAATGGGTGCAGGCCAGCACCACCGTATCGGTGCGGCGCGCGTCGGCATCGACAAAGCAGCCGGCGATTTCCGCTTTGATCGCGTCATCGGCCACCGGCATTCCGGCAAGTTCGGCTTCGGCAAAGGACGCCAGATGCGACGAGCCGATCAGCGCCACGTCGCAGCCGGCGGCGAATTCGCGAATGAGCGCGCGGGTATATTCGCGCGAGACGGTGGCTAACGTGCCGAGCACCGCGATGCGCTTGGTCGCCGATTGCGCGCAGGCCGGCTTGATCGCCGGCACGGTGCCGACGAAGGGCACCGCAAAGCGCGCGCGCAGATCGGCAAGCGCCAGAGTGGATGCGGTGTTGCAGGCCACCACCACCAGATCGGGCGCGTGGTCGGCAATGGCTTTGCCGATAATCTCGATGATGCGCGCAATCAACAACGATTCCGGCTGGTTGCCGTAAGGGAAACCGGCGTCGTCCGCCACGTAGACATAAGCGGCATCGGGCCGCGCGGCGGCCACTTCGCGGTACACGGTGAGCCCGCCGACGCCCGAATCGAAAATGAGGATTTTTACCGGAGCTTTGGGCACGTCAGGCTCTTAAAGTGCGTATGATCTTGTCCGAAAACCGGTTCCCACTTTTTCGGGATCATGCGCTCCCGAACACCCGCTGGAAGATGGTATCGACGTGCTTGAAGTGATGATCGAGGTTGAAATTGGCCTCGAGTTCCTCGTCGCTCAATTTCGCGCGGACATCCTTGTCGGCCTTGAGCAGCGCAAGGAAATCCTTTTCGCCGCCCCACACTTTCATGGCGTTGCGCTGCACGAGGGCGTAGGCGTCCTCGCGCGGCACGCCTTTTTGCGTGAGCGCGATCAGCACCCGCTGCGAATGAACGAGCCCGCCGAGCTTGTCGAGGTTTTTCTGCATGGTGGCCGGATAGACCACCAGCTTATCGACGATGCCGGCGAGCCGCGCCAGCGCGAAATCGAGCGTCACCGTCGCGTCGGGCCCGATCATGCGCTCGACCGAAGAATGCGAAATGTCGCGTTCGTGCCAGAGCGCGACGTTTTCCATGGCGGGCAGGGCGTAGGCGCGCACCATGCGGGCAAGCCCGGTGAGGTTTTCCGACAGCACCGGATTGCGTTTGTGCGGCATGGCCGAGGAGCCCTTCTGCTTCTCGGAGAAGAACTCTTCCGCCTCCAGCACTTCGGTGCGCTGCAGGTGACGGATTTCAGTCGCCAGCCGCTCGATCGACGAAGCGACCACCGCCAGCGTCGCGAAATACATGGCGTGGCGGTCGCGCGGAATGATCTGGGTCGAGACCGGCTCGATGGCAAGCCCCATGGCTTTGGCGACGTGCACTTCGACGCGCGGATCGACCTGCGCGAAGGTGCCGACCGCGCCGGAAATGGCGCAGGTGGCGATTTCCTTGCGCGCGGCCACCAGCCGTTCGCGCGCGCGCGCGAACTCGGCATAGGCATAAGCCAGCTTAAGCCCGAAGGTGGTCGGCTCGGCGTGGATGCCGTGCGAGCGGCCGACGGTCGGCGTCAATTTGTGCTCGAAGGCGCGGCGCTTGAGCGCGGCGAGCAGGGCGTCGGTGTCGGCAATCAGGATGTCGGCGGCGCGCACCAGTTGCACGTTGAAGCAGGTGTCGAGCACGTCCGACGAGGTCATGCCGGAATGCACGAAGCGGGCCTCCGGGCCGACGATTTCGGAAAGATGCGTCAGGAAGGCGATGACGTCGTGCTTGACCTCGGCCTCGATGGCGTCGATGCGGGCAACGTCGAATTTGGCGGTTTTGCCTTTTTCCCAGATCTTCTTGGCGGCGTCCTTCGGGATGATGCCGATCTCGGCCATGCCATCGGCTGCATGGGCCTCGATCTCGAACCAGATGCGGAATTTGGTTTCCGGCGACCAGATCGCGACCATGTCGGGGCGGGAATAGCGCGGGATCACGCCGCTTCTCCGCGCGCCAGCGCCGCCGCGTTGCGGATCGCGGCGATATTGCCTTTGTAATTGCCGCCCTTGAACACCGCGTTGCCGGCGACCAGCACGTTGGCGCCGGCGCGCACGACCTCGGCGGCGTTTTCAGCGGTCACGCCGCCGTCGATCTCGATGTCGATCGGCCGCGCGCCGACCAACGCGCGCACGTTGCGGATCTTGTCGAGCGCGGCGGGGATGAATTTTTGCCCGCCGAAGCCGGGGTTGACCGACATTACCAGGATGAGATCGACCAGGTCGATGACGTGCGCGATCGTGTCCACCGGCGTGCCGGGGTTCATGGTGACGCCGGCCTTCTTGCCGAGCGCCAGGATCGCCTGCAGGGAGCGGTGCACGTGCGGGCCCGATTCGACATGCACGGTGATGATGTCGGAGCCCGCTTTGGCGAAGGCTTCCAGGTAAGGATCGCAAGGCGCGATCATCAGGTGCACGTCGAGCATCTTTTTGGTGACCGGGCGGATCGCCTGTACCACCGCGGGGCCGATGGAGATATTGGGCACGAAGTGCCCGTCCATCACGTCGACATGGACCCAGTCGGCGCCGGCGGCCTCGATGGCGCGGATTTCATCGCCGAGTTTGGCGAAATCGGCCGAAAGAATCGACGGCGCGATGAGCAGCGGGCGCATGACGGCCTCCAAAACGCCGTTCGCGTAACACGGCGGGGGCCGGGGAGCAACGCGCGGCGGGCGCGGGGCTTGGACCCGGCAGCGAAGGCAAGCGAGGCGGCAAGAATTGCCCAGGCGCACAGCAAAAGCGTAGCCGCGGCCCGCCGGAAACTGTGGACAACATCAACGGGGATGCAGGTTTGCGGGGCGGCGGGCGATTGGCGCGGCATTTGCGTCGGCACCGTCAGGGGCTATACGTCCGCCGGGGTTCACCGGCGGGGTGAGGAGCATGCGTTATGTCCATGTCTGTCGGCGCATCGTCCAATGCACTGTCTTATCTGCAGTCGCTATTGGCGCAGGGCACCGCCGGCGCCAACGATGCGGCGGGTGCCAGCGATCCTCTATCGACTTTGTTACAAACCTTGTCCGGCGCAACGGCCGACCCGTCGGCGACTGCCGCCGCGTCTGCGGGCGGCACGGCAGCTACCGGCTGTTCGTCGTTCGACTCCGGCACAATGGCGGCGCTAATATCGCTGCAGGGCCAGTCGGCAACGGGGTGACGGCGCAATCGCCGTCGCCGCTGTTCTCGAAACTCGATACCGATGGCGACGGCCAGATCAGCAAGTCGGAATTCGAGAACGCGCTCGGGGACGCCGGCGTCGGTACATCGAGCGCCGACGCATTGTTCGCCAAGCTCGACGCCAATGGCGACGGCTCGCTCAGTCAAAGCGAACTGACGCAAGCGCGCCGCGGCGGCAGCCACCACCATCACCACATGCGTGGCGGCGGCGCGCAAGGCAGCGGTTCCTCCGGCCAAAGCGGCGCCGATGCGCTGCTGTCGGGTACCGACGCGAGCGGCGCGACCACCCAGACTACGACCAACGGCGACGGATCGAGCACGACGACGATTTCCTACGCCGACGGCAGCGCCGTCGAGATGACGACGCCCGCGGCGCCGGCAAATGGCTCAGGCACAGCGAGCACAGGTGGGAACGGTCAGAACAGCGCCAACTTGCTCGAGCAGTTGATCCGGCTGCAATCGCAACTGCTGGGCGCGGCAACCTCGACCCTGTCCGCGGTCGGGTAACCGCTAGCCGCTGCGGCGCAGCCGCTTCGCCAGCGGCTGCAGCAGGGCGGGCAGCAGATAGATCGGAAACTGCGCCATCGCGAAATAGAACCAGGCCAGGTCCGGCAGCGACGAGCCGAGCGTCGCCATGACCAGGCCGATATTGCGGAAGGCGGAGAGGAGCGCGATCGGCGCGCTGCGGTCGAGCCCGGAGCGCACGAAAATCAGCATGCTCAGTCCGATGAGCAGGCAGCTCACCAGGATGACCAGCACGAATAGCTCGATCGCGAACGCAGGGTCGGCGACGACGTTGCGCGGCACGCTTTCCATCGCCGCGATGGCGAAAATGAAGACGGCAATGACGTTGAGGCCGTCGAGCGGTTCTTTCTGACGCTCGAGCCATTCCCAGCCGGCGACGCGGCGGATGGCATAGGCGATGGCGCCCGAGAGCGCGAAGAATAGGAACAGCTTGACGCCGAGATCGAAGGGCGAAAACAGCGACGAGCCGAGAAACAGATAGCTGAAGGCGACGGTGGTGAACGGCGACATCGCGTTGGTGATGATCAGCGTCACCAGCGAGAACGCTACGTCGAACCCCATCAGTGCCGCGAAAGCGGCCGAGGAGGTGATCGGCGTCGTGGCGATTTGCAGGATCAGAATGGTGTAAAGCGCCGGCATGCTTTCGTGCAGGCCCATCGCCGTGTAAGCGATGCCGAACAAAAGCGGCACCACCACCATTACCCACAGCGCGGCGATGATGGTCAGCTTCGGCGCCCGCACGTAGCGGATGAAGGCGGCCGGGTCGGTGCGCAGATAGGAAAACAGCAGCAACACGAACACGGTTTCGCCAAGATAGGGCTTCACGTAGGCCGCGAGCTGCGGCAAAGCGAGGCCGAAAAACACCGATACGGCGAGCGCGCGCGTGCCTTGGCGGCCGATCCACGCGAGGGCGGCGCGAAACGCCATCAGAATGGGCATGAAAGGCAAAGCTCCGGCACGGTGTTGCCGAACGGTCATAGCGCCGGCGCGTCATCCATTCCATATAAAAGACACCGCCAGGCGGCGGACGTGGAGAAAATCGGAAATCATGGCACGCACGGACGCCATCGTACTCGGCGCCGGTATTGTCGGCACTTCGATCGCTTTGCATCTCGCCAAGCGGGGCTTGAGCGTGGCGCTGATCGACCGTGCCGGCGTGGGCGAGCAGACCTCCTATGGCAATGCCGGGATCATCGAAGGCAATACCGTATTCCTGCCGGCGTTCCCGTCCGATCTCGGCGCGCTGGCGCGCATCGCGCTCAAGCGCGCAAGCGAGGCCAATTACCAGCTCTCGTTTTTGCCGCAGGCGCTGCCCTGGCTGCTGGCGTTCCGCGCGGCGTCGCGGCCGGATCGGCTGGCAGAAACCGCGCGGCTGATCCGCCCGCTGTTTGCGCGCGCGGTGGCCGAGCATGAAACCTTGATGGCGGAAGCCGGCGCCGCGCATTACCTGCGCAAGACCGGCTGGTTGAAAGTCTATCGCAGCGAGCGCGCCTTCGCCGCGCTCAAGCCGGAATTCGATCTGGCGGCGCAATTCGGCCTTCCGTTGCAAGCCTTGGACACCGCGGGGGCGCAGGCGCTGGAGCCTTCGCTCAAGCCGGTGTTCGCGCACGCGGTGTTCTGGCCGCAAGCCGCGAGCGTGAGCAATCCGCTCGGCGTCACGCGCGCCTATGCCGCGCGCTTTGCCGCGCTCGGCGGGATCACCTTGCAGGGCGACGCGCGCCCGTTGCACCGGGTGGGCAATCGCTGGCGGGTGGAGACCAATGAGGGCGGGATCGACGCGCCCGAGGTCGTGGTCGCGCTCGGGCCGTGGGCGGGCGATCTGCTTGGCGCGCTGGGGTTGAAACTGCCGCTGATGGTCAAGCGCGGCTATCACCGGCACTTCCATGCGCAAGGCAACGCCGCCCTGACGCGGCCGGTGCTCGATGCCGGCGTCGGTTATGTGATCACGCCGATGGAGATGGGGCTACGCATGACCACCGGCGTCGAATTCGCCGCGCGCGATGCCAATCCTTCGCCGGTGCAGTTCGCCCGCATCCTGCCGAAGGCGCGCGAATTGTTTCCGCTCGGCGAGCGTGCCGACGACAAGACTTGGCTCGGCAGCCGTCCGGCTTTTCCGGATTCGCGGCCGGTGATCGGGCGCGCACCGGGCCTCGCCGGTCTATGGCTCGCCGTCGGCCACGCGCATTGGGGTCTTACGCTCGGCCCCGCCACCGGCCGCATGATCGCGGAGATGATGGCGGGCGAGGCGCCATTCTGCGATCCGGCGCCCTACCGGGCGGAACGGTTTCTCAGATAGCTGCGGTCATTTCCGGAACTTGTCTTTCCAACTCGGCAGCGCGCCGGGAAAGGGAAGAGCCGTCGCGTCATAAACACCGCGCGCGATGGCGCGCGCCATTACATTGGCGGCGACCATGCCGAGCTCGGCCAGCCCGTAGAACGGATCGGCGAGCGGCTTTGCGCCGGTCGCGGCGGAGAAAACCACATCGCCGTCGAGCGGCGTGTGCACCGGATAGATGGCGCGGGCGAAGCCATCTTGCGCCATGACGGCGAGGCGATTGCATTGCGCCTTGTTCAGTTTCGCGTCGGTAGCGATGATGGCGATGGTGGTATTTTCCTGCGGGCCGCCTTTGGCGCGAATCGCCAGGTCGGCTTCGGTCACCTGCGCCGGCGGGCCGCGTCCGCCGAATTCGCCGCTTTGCTCGAACGCCGCCGCCCAGAAATGCGGGCCGTCGCCGACCGTGGTCGTGCCGACGGCATTGACCACCGCCAGTGCGCCGACGGTGATGCCTTGGGCCGTGACCGCCGAAGCCGAACCGACGCCGCCTTTGAGCGTCGCGGTCGTGGCGCCGAGCCCGGCGCCGGCGCTGCCGAGCGCGAAGTCGGCGCCCGCGGTTTTTGCCGCTTCATAGCCGAGCTCGCGATAGGGCGGGTAGCGGCCCCAATGCTTGTCGCCGCCGTTGAGCAGGTCGAACATGATCGCGCCCGGCACGATCGGCACCACGGCGTCGCGTATCTTGAAGCCGCGGCCCTGCTCGCGCAGCCAGGCTTGCGTGCCAGAGGCGGCGTCGAGCCCGAAGGCCGAGCCGCCGGACAGCACGATGGCGTCGATGTTTTCCACGGTCTGCGCCGGATCGAGCAGGGCGGTCTCGCGCGTGCCGGGGCCGCCGCCGCGCACGTCGACGCTCGCCACGACGGCGGTGTCGAAAATCACGACCGTGACGCCGGAGCCGAGCTTGGCGTCGCCGGCGTGGCCCACCCGCAGGCCGGGAATATCGGTGATAAGATTGCGCAAGGTCATGGCCCCAACTCTATCACGGCCGATCACTTCAAAGTCAGACCCGGAGCGGCCGACTTGCCATGGCCATAGTTGCCGGGGCATCTAGGACGCCATGCATGCCGATGTCCCCATCCTGGCCGCCCTGATCGCCGGCCTGGTCAGCTTCCTTTCCCCGTGCGTGCTGCCTTTGGTGCCGCCTTATCTGGTATTCTTGGCCGGCACCTCGCTGGAGCGTTTTGCCGACGCCGAGCCGGAGTGGCGGGTCAAGCGCGAGACCGTGCTCGCGGCCGCGCTGTTCGTGCTGGGTTTCTCGACCGTATTCGTGGCGCTCGGCGCCAGCGCCAGCGTCATCGGTTCGCTGATCCACGCCTATTCGGGTCCGCTATCGACCATCGCCGGCATCGTCATTATCGTCATGGGCCTGCACTTCCTCGGCATCACGCCGATCGCGCTGCTGCACCGGCAAAAGCGGCTGGAGGTAGCCAAACCGGTGGGGCTGTGGGGCGCCTACGTGATCGGGCTCGCCTTTGCCTTCGGCTGGACGCCCTGCATCGGGCCGATCCTCGCCGCCATTCTGGCGGTGGCGGCGTCGGAGCAGACGGTCGCCAAGGGCGCTGGCCTGCTGGCGGTCTATTCGCTCGGCCTCGGCATTCCGTTCATGATTGCCGCCTTCGCCATCGAGCCGTTCGCGGCGTTCCTGGCGCGCTTCAAGAATTATCTGCATCGCGTCGAGCAGGCGATGGGCGCGCTTCTGGTGCTTACCGGCATCGCCTTCCTCACCGGTAGCATCAACCAGATGAGCGTGTGGCTGCTGGAGGCCTTTCCGGCGCTCGGGAGGATCGGCTAGCGCTTGCCCCACGAAAAAGGCCCCAGCATTGCTGCCGGGGCCGTTTCATTTGGCGGCGTGTCGTCTATTTCATCTTGCTGCAGTCGGAGCCCGGGCACTCGACGTAAGTGATCTTGCCGCTGGCGTCCTTCTTCCAGAGATACATCACGTAGTCGAGCTTGGTGATGTCACCCTTTTTGTCGAAGGCGAGATCGCCGAGAACGGTCTTGAACTTCATGCCCGAGTGCATCTTCTCGGCCACCTTCTTGGGGTCGAGCGACTTGGCGGCTTCCGCAGCCTGCTTGATCACCTGCACGCCGGCGTAGCTGTAGAGCGTATAGGCTTCCGGCTCGAATTTCTTGGCGCGGAATTCCTCGACCACCTTCTTGGCTTCCGGCTTGTGGCGCGGATCGGGGCCGTAGGTCATCAGCGTGCCTTCGACGCCGGGGCCGCCGACCGAGGCGAATTCGTCGGAGGTGATGCCGTCGCCGCCCATCAGCGGCGCCTTGACGCCCTGGTCGCGCATCTGCCGCACGATCAGGCCGCCTTCGGTGTAGAGCCCGCCGAAATAGACCAGATCGGCGCCCGACTGCTTGATCTTGGAGACCAGCGCCGAATAGTCCTTCTCGCCGGTGTTGATGCCTTCGTAGAGCACTTCCTTCATGCCGCCGGCATTGATCGCCTTCTTCATTTCGTCGGCGAGGCCTTTGCCGTAGGTGGTCTTGTCGTGGACGACGGCGATCTTCTTGCCCTTGAAGTGCTTGAGGATGTAAGTGCCGGCGACCTTGCCCTGCTGATCGTCGCGGCCGCAGACGCGGAAGATGTTCCACATCTTGCGCTCGGTGACGGTCGGATTGGTCGAAGCCGGCGTGATCTCAAGGATGCCGTTTTCCTGATAGACCTCGGAGGAGGGAATGGTGACACCGGAATTGTAATTACCGATCACGAACTTGACGCCGTCGCCGGCGAATTTGTTGGCGACCGAGACGCCCTGCTTGGGATCGGAAACGTCGTCGCCGTACTCGACGGTGATCTTCTGACCGAGAATGCCGCCGGTCTTGTTGATGTCTTCGGCGGCCTGATCGACGCCGTTCTTCATCTGCGCGCCGGTGGCAGCACTTGGCCCGGTGATCGGGCCGGCCATGCCGAATTTAACTTGCGCCGAGGCGGTTCCCGCCAGGGCAAACCCCAGCCCCAGCGCGAGGCCGAGCGTGCTGATCCTCTTCATCGTCTTTTCCCCTTTAAGGTGAAGCCGGCAGCGATAACCTCGCGGAATATTACGTCACTGCGGCTTGCGGCGCCAGCGCAGCGGACCGTCGGATTCGTTGATCCAGCGATATTGCGTGACCAACTGCGCGACACGGGCGAGGCGGAACCCGGTGAGGCCGAACGCCGCGCAGACCGCGCTGTCGATCAGATAATAGTGCGCCGACAAAAGCGTGCCGCCGAACAGGCTGAAATGGATGAAGCGCACTGCGGCGCCGAGAACCAGCGCGTAGACGGCCATTTGCCAGGCCGGCCGCCAGGTTTGCGCGATGGCGCGGCCGGCGAGCGCGGCCGCCCCGCCGCCGAGAATGATGGTGACCAGCACGAACACGCCGAACGAGCCTTCCTCGTGAAGAAATCCCTGCATCATGGCTCGGCCTGCTGCCGGCCGCCTTCGAGATAGGCGGATTTGACCTCGGGCCGCGCCAACAGCTCGCGCCCGCTGCCGCTCAGCGTGATCAGCCCGTTGACCATGACATAGCCGCGATGGGCGAGCTTGAGCGCATGGAAGGCATTCTGTTCGACCAGGAATACCGTAAGCCCGTCTTGCGCGTTGAGCGCTTTGATGGCGTCGAAAATCTGGCGAACGATCAGCGGCGCCAGACCGAGCGAGGGCTCGTCGAGCAGCAGCAGTCGCGGCCGCGCCATCAGCGCGCGCGCGATCGCCAGCATTTGCTGCTCGCCACCCGACAGCGTGCCGCCGCGCTGGTGCAGGCGCTGCTTCAGGCGCGGGAAAAGCGTGAGCACGCGCTCGAGATCATGCTCGAACGCCGAAGGATCGGCGGTGGTCGCGCCCATTTGCAGATTTTCCAAGACCGTCATGCGTGAAAAGATGCGGCGGCCTTCAGGCGCCTGCGCCAGCTTGAGGCGGGCGATCTCGTGGGTCGGCATTTGCGTAATGTCGCGGCCCGCGAAAGTAATCGTACCCTCGCGCGCGCGCGGGTTGCCGCAGATCGTCATCATCAGCGTCGACTTGCCGGCGCCGTTGGCACCGATCAGCGTGACGATTTCGCCGTCGTTGACGTCGAGATCNNTGCGCACCGCCGCCGGTTCGCCGTCGGCGATCTTGACGCCATAGTCGAGCACGACCACGTGGTCGGAAATTTCCATGACCACCGACATGTCGTGCTCGATCAGCAATATGGAGATGGCGTGCTCGTCGCGGATGGCGCGCAGCAGGTCGTTGAGCTCGGCGCTTTCGCGTGGGTTGAGGCCGGCGGCTGGCTCGTCAAGGCAAAGCAGCAGGGGATCGGTGCACATGGCGCGCGCGATTTCCAGCCGGCGCTGCGCGCCGTAGGGCAGGTCGCCGGCCGGATCGTCGGCGCGGGCCAGCAAGCCTACGCGTTCGAGCCAGCCGCGTGCGGTGTCGATCGCCGCGCGTTCGGCGGCCGCGTAGGAGGGCAAGCCGAGGATGCCAAACAAGGTGTAGCCCGATGCCAGCATCAGCCGGTTGTGCTGGGCGACCAGCAGATTTTCCAGCACAGTCATGCCGGGAAACAAGCGGATATTCTGGAAGGTGCGGGCAACGCGCGCCTGCTGGGTAACAAGATATTCCGGCATGCGCTCGAGCTGGTAGAGCGCGCCCTGCGGCCGCGACAGGCGGCGCTTGCCGCTGTCGGTCAGCGTTTCCAATTCGCCCCACATGGACGCATCGCCGTGGCGAAATCCGATGCGGCCCTCGCTCGGCTTGTAAAAGCCGGTGATGCAGTTGAACACCGTGGTCTTGCCGGCGCCGTTCGGCCCGATCAGCGCGGTAATATTTCCTTGCAGCGCCGCGAATGACAGATCGTCGACCGCGACCAGCCCGCCGAAGCGCATGGTCAAGTGCTCGACGCTGAGCAGAATGTCGCCGGCGGCAGGCGTATCTCGGCGCATGACCTCTTCCGAAAACCGGTCTCCACTTTTCGGGATCATGCGCTAGCCGTGACCTTCCCCGATCAAGTCGGCGGAGATGCTCTTGCGCTCCTTCAGGAACACCGAAGGCTCGCGCGTCGAAATCAGGCCGCGCGGCCGCCATATCATGATCAGCACCATGGCGAAGCCGAACAGCAGCATGCGGTACTGTGTCGGATCGAAGGTTGGCCCGAAAATCTGCTTGAGGAAGTCGAGATCGCGCATGATCTCGGTACCGCCGATCATCACGATGGCGGCGATCGCGACGCCGATCTGGCTGCCCATGCCGCCAAGCACCACGATCGACAGGATGGTGGCGGACTCCAGGAAGGTGAAGGATTCCGGCGAGATAAAACCTTGGCGCGCCGCGAAGAACGATCCGGCAAAGCCCGCGAACATCGCCCCCATCGCGAAGGCGGTAAGCTTGGTGTTGGTGGTGTTGATGCCGAGCGAACGGCAGGCGGTCTCGTCCTCGCGCAGCGCCTCCCAAGCGCGGCCGACCGGCAGCCGGCGCAGCCGCACCGTCACGAAGGCGGTGAGAAGGGCGAGCGCCAGGATCAAATAATAGAGAAAGATGGTGCGGTAGATCGGCGAGAACTCCAACCCGAACACGGCGGCGAAGCCGTTGTCATCGGCGTTGAAAGGAATGCCGAAAAACGTCGGGCGCGGAATGCCGCTGATGCCGGCGTAGCCGTTGGTCAGGTCGACCCAGTTGATCAAGATGAGGCGGATCATCTCGCCGAACGCCAGCGTCACGATGGCGAGATAGTCGCCGCGCAGCCGCAGCACCGGAAAGCCGAGCAGGATGCCCCAGAACGAGGACAGAATGCCGGCCAGCGGCAGCAGGATCCAGAACGAGAAGCCGAAGCTCTTGGCGAGCAATGCGTAGGAATAGGCGCCGACCGCATAGAACGCGACATAGCCGAGGTCGAGCAGACCGGCGAGGCCCACCACGATGTTGAGGCCCCAGCCGAGCATCACGTAAATCAGAATCTGGATGCCGAAGTTGTCGATCCATTTCAGCGCGCCGCGGAAGCCGGTGGCGGCGATGACGATTGCCGGATAGGCGATGACAAAACCGATGGCGAAGGGGACGAACCATTTGCCGACAATGGCGCGCCAGGGCGAGGGCGCCGCCGCGACCGGCCGCAACGTGCGCTGCTTGAGCCACGGCTCGGCCACCAGCGAATAGGCCAGCCGTCCGCCCCCGACGATGGCGACGATCGCAAACAGCAGCGGCCAGCGCGTGGTCAGGATCAGGTTATTGCGGATGTCGGTGATCGTCTTGAAGCCGATCAGCGGCAGGAACAGCCCGAAGGCGATGAGCGCGGTAAAGCCGGCGTCGCGCAGCGCGCGAGCCCAATCGACGCGGTTGGCTGGCGCGCCGTCGGCCATCCTAAACCTTCTCGACATCCGGCCGGCCGAACAGGCCCTGCGGCAGGAAGATCAAAGTGATCGCCAGCACGGAAAAAGCGGCGACGTCCTTATAGTCGATGGAAAAATAGGCCGACCACATGGTCTCGATCAGGCCGATGAGGAGGCCGCCGATCACTGCGCCCGGCAGCGAACCGATGCCGCCTAGCACCGCGGCGGTGAACGCCTTCACGCCCGGCACGAAACCGTCGGAAAAGCTCACCACGCCGTAATACATCAAGTACATGGTGCCGGCGACGGCGGCGAGCGCGGCGGCGATGACGAAGGTCATCGAAATGGTCTGATCGACATTGACGCCGACCAGCGCCGCCATTTTCTGATCCTGCTCGCAGGCGCGTTGCGCGCGGCCGAGCCGGGTCTTGGCCACCAGAAACCAGAACGCCGCGAGCAGCACCGCGGTGACGCCCCAGATGATGAGCTGCTTGTATGACAGCGTGACCGCATAGCCGTGCCCGTTCATGACGACGAACTCGCCCTGCACCATGGGCGGGATCGGCTTGTTGCGCGGGCCCTGGCTGACCTGCACGAAATTGGACAGGAAAATCGACATGCCGATCGCCGAGATCAGCGGCGCCAGCCGGAACGAGCCGCGCAGCGGACGGTAGGCGATGCGCTCGATCACCCAGTTGACCAGCGAGGTGAACACCATGGCCACGATCAGGACGATGAACAGCGCCAGCGCGATCGAAGTAATGCCGAGCCACGTGGTCAGGATCAGGAAGGCGATCAGCGCGATGAAGGCCGAGACCATGAACACGTCGCCGTGGGCGAAGTTCACCATGCCGATGATGCCGAACACCATGGTGTAGCCGATGGCGATCAGGCCGTAGATCGAGCCGAGGGTGATGCCGTTGATGAGCTGCTGGAGAAATACTTCCATGCGCTGCGCCCGCGCCTTTCGCGTCTGGTCGCCCGGCTGACGGCCATTGCCTCGATTCTACAAGGCTTAACAGGGCGTGGCGGGAGCGGCAACGCTGGCCGCGATACGTGTTATTAAGTCGCAGCGCAGCCGCGGAGGTTTAGAGGAAAGGCGCCATGTCCCCCAGCGTCGAAATCGCGGTCCGGGTCGGCGGCTCAGCCGTGGTTTTCGCCATTATGGCGCTGTGGGAATGGTTCGCCCCGCGCCGCCACCTGACGGCCGGCCGGCGGCCGCGGTGGCCCGGCAATCTCGGCATCCTGGCCGTCGATATAATAGCGGTGCGGCTTTTAGTGCCGACCGCTGCCTTCGGCGTCGCGCTGGTCGCGGCTGCGCACGGCTGGGGGCTGTTCAAATTGCTGGCGTTGCCGGCCTGGGCGGCGCTCCCGCTCGGGGCGATCGCGCTCGATCTCGTGATCTACGGCCAGCACGTCGTCTTCCATCATGTGCCGGCGCTGTGGCGTCTTCACCGCATGCACCACGCCGATCTCGATATCGACGTGACCACCGGCGTGCGTTTCCATCCCCTGGAAATCCTGCTGTCGCTCGCGATCAAGATGGCGGCGGTGGCAGCACTCGGCGTGCCGGCGCTCGCCGTGCTGACCTTCGAGGTGCTGCTCAACGCCACCTCGATGTTCAACCACAGCAATGTGGCGTTGCCGCCGCGGCTGGACCGGCTCGCACGCTGGATCGTGGTGACGCCGCAGATGCATCAGGTGCATCACTCGATCGAGCGCGCGGAGACCGACAGCAATTTCGGATTCAATCTGCCGTGGTGGGATCGTCTGTTCGGGACCTATCGCGCCAAACCGGCGGCCGGCGAGCAAGGCATGAGGATAGGCCTGCCGATCTTCGGCGACGTGGCGGAATTGCGCATCGTGCGTCTTTTGACGCAGCCGTTTCGCAAAGCCGTTTAGTCGCGCATGGCATTTTCCGAATGCGTGCGCGCTAATGCAGCCCGCCGAATAGCCAGATCAACAGCAAGATCGGCAGCGGAATCCCCAGGAGCCAAAGCAATAGATAGCGTCCCATGATTGTCGTCCCCTAAGTCGTTGTCGATCCGAAAGGGAACTCCGATGTCGGCAGCAGATTCCAACGGTCCTGGCTTCGGACTTGGTGCGGAACTGGACGAGGCGTTGGTGCGTTATGCGTTCGGGCGGGGAGCGCCAGACGACCAACGTTGGAAGGAAATAGAATGAGCCAGAATCAAAATCCCAACCAGAACCCCGGCCAGCAACAGCAGGGCAATCAGCCCGGCCAGCAGGGCGGTCAGCAGCAAGGTGGCGGGCAGCAGAAGCCCGGTCAGCAGCAGGGCGGCGGGCAAAAGCCCGGGCAGCAGCAGGACCGTCAAGGTCAGCAGGGCCAAAACCGCTAACGCACTGCAATACGACGATACGGAAGCTCCGCCGCAAGGCGGGGTTTTTCGTTTGGGCCTGCACGATTGCGTTGGCTCGGCGCGCGGCCTCGCCTATGCTTGGCCCCGCCATGGCTTCGTCCACGCTCCCGCTGTTTCATCTTTACGGCGATCCACCGGACGATTCCGCTTTCGACTTCATCCATATCGAAACCATCGCCTCGCGCTCCGCGGTGCACGACTGGACGATCCGCGCGCATCGTCACCGCAACCTCTTTCAGATCCTGCTGATCGAGAAGGGCGGCGGCGAAATGACTTTCGAGACCGCGACCGTGGCATTCTCGGCGCCGGCGGCGATCCTGGTGCCGGCCACCACCGCGCACGGTTTCCGCTTTACGCCGCAAGTCACTGACGGATGGGTGGTGAGCTTCACCGAGGACGTCGCCGACGCGCTCGGCGACCAGTCGGGCGAGGCATTGGCGCGGCTCAAGGCGGTAGCGGCCGATCCACTGGTGCCGCTCGCCGGCGCGACCGAGGCCAAGCGTCTGGCCACGCTATGCGCGGACCTCAACGAGGAGGCCTCGCTCGCGCGCGAAGGCTATCGCCTCGCGATGCGCGGCCTGCTGGCGCTAATCGCCATCGAGGTGGTGCGGCTGGCGGTCAGCCGCGCACGCAGCGGCACCGTGACGCTGACGCGCGCCGATGCGCGGGTTGAGGAACTACGCCGTCTACTGGACGAGCATTTCCGCAAAGAGCGGCTGATCAGTTTTTATGCCGAGAAGCTGGCGATGACCGCCGACCGGCTCAACGACCACGTCAAGCGCGCGACCGGTGTGACGGCGGGCCATCTGATCCGCCAGCGCGTCCTGACCGAAGCCAAGCGGCAGCTGGTGTTCACCAATCAGCCGATCCACGAGATTTCCTACGATTTGGCGTTTTCCGATCCGTCCCACTTCACGCGATTTTTCCGCAAGCAGACCGGCATGACGCCGCAGGCATTTCGCGAGGGCCGGGGCGGTTAACATTAAGGACCGCGCTTAACCGGTAAGGTAAAGGTTTGGTTTCTTTTGAAATTGGCATTTGAAGCGCTTACGCGTTGATCGCCTGTTTCAGGGGTACGCATGCATAAACTCTCCGCCATAGCCATCGCCACCATCATCGGCGTAGCGCTCTACTTCACCCTGGTCTGGGGGTATGACGGGCTGCGCATGCTCACCTCGCCGAGCTATGGCCTGGAAGACGTCTGGCGCTCGCAATTCGTGTTCGGCATCGGCAGCCTGTTCGGCCTCGGCCCGATCGGACTGATCAAGCTCGCGGCCTTTTTCGGCGCGGTTAAACTGGCGGTCGCCGGCGTCTGCGCCGTGCACATCCTCGACCGCCTGCGCACCTTTATCGGCGGCAAGGCGGACACCGAAATCCTCGAGGGCGCCCTGATCCTGGTGGTGGTGATCAACATCGTGGCGGTCGGTCCGGCGGTGTGGTCGCAGAACGCCGAACTGGTGCGCGAAACGGCCTTCCAGTTGATCCTCGCGGCGATCGCCACCGCGCTTTGCCTGGGCGAACGCGGCTACAAGCGTCAAAAGCCCGCTGTCGTGACGGAACTTGCGGCCACGCCGCGCGGCGCGGCCTGGTATTCGCCGTTCCGCTAAGGGCGCGGAGGTCTCATTTCATCCGATTTTGATTTTGCCGTCCGCCCGTAGCGGCGGGCTACTTGGCTTTTGCTAAGTCCGCCATCACCTCGGCGGCTTCCTTGAAGGCGTGGTTGGCGGCCGGCACGCCGCAATAGATCGCCTGCTGCAGGATGATTTCCTTGATGTCGGTCTCAGAAAAGCCGCCCTCGGCGATCGCTGCCCGCACGTGCAGGCGGAACTCGTCCCATTGGGCGAGCGCGATCATGCTGCCGATCACCAGCACGCGGCGGGTGCGCTCGTCGTAGTGCGGCCGCGTCCAGATCTCGCCCCAGGCGTAGCGGGTGATTAGTTCCTGGAATTCCGCATTGAACGGGGTCTTTTTGGCATTGGTGCGATCGACCCATTCATTGCCCAACACCTTGCGGCGCTGGGCCATGCCGCGTTCGTGGCGTTCTTTCTCGTCCATGGGCCCGGCCTCTAGTTCAGCAGGAAGTTGAGCGCGGCGTCGGTGAAAGCCTTCGGCTGCTCGACATTGGAGATATGCGCGGCATCGAGCGCCACGAGTTTGGCGCCTTTGATGGCTTTCGCGATGGCTTCGCCGGCAGCGGGGGGCGTTGCGGGATCCTGCTTGCCGACGATGACAAGGGTTGGCGTGGTGATGCGCGGATTGGACTCGCGGAAGTCCATGTCGCGGACGGCTTCGACGCAAGCGATATAGCCGTCGAGGTTGCTGGCGACGAACATCTTCGTCATGCGCTCGATCGTCTGCGGCGCGCGCTCCAGGAAACCTTTGGTGAACCAGCGCTCCATGTTCATGCCGACGATGTGTTTAAGGCCGTTTTCGCGCACGGTTTTGATGCGGTCGGCCCACGGCCTCTTGTCGGCGTAATAGAAATTCGTGTTGGCGAGAATAAGCTTCTCGACGCGGTCCGGTGCGTTGGCACCCAGCCACTGTCCGTCCATGCCGCCCATCGACAGCCCGCACCAGTTCATCTTTTTGATTTTGAGCGCATCCATGATTTTCAGGATGTCGCAGCCGAACAGGCCGAAGTTGTAGGGACCTTTGGTCGCGCCCGATTTGCCGTGGCCGCGGCGGTCCCAACGGATGAGGCGGAAATGCTTGGCGAACTCGGCGGCCTGATCGTCCCACATATGCAGGTCGGTGCCGAGCGAATTCGACAGCATCAGCACGGGCGCGCCCTCGCGGCCCTCGATCTCGACGTTGAGCGGACAGCTATCGGCATCGATCGTCGGCATGAAAAATTTCTCCCCTAAACAGGATTTTGGTTGTGTCGGCGCGGCGTTAGGCGACACACTTAAAGCGGTCCGCGCCCGCTGCAAAGCTCTTTTCAGAGGCCTCGCGCGGGCTTAAGCCGTGGCCCAAGGTTCGGGCAGGTGTGCAAGGAGGATAATGCCGATGGCGATGGTGATGACCGGGGAGGTCCAACTCCCAGCCAGCCGCGAGGTTGTATATGCGAAGCTCAACGACGCGGAGGTGCTGAAAGCCTGCATTCCCGGGTGCGAGGAGCTCAACAAGATCTCCGACACCGAATTGCAGGCGGTCGCCGTCACCAAAATAGGTCCGGTGAAGGCCCGCTTCAAAGGCAAGGTGCATCTAACCGATCTCGATCCGCCCAACGGTTACAAGATTTCGGGCGAGGGCGACGGCGGCGTCGCCGGATTCGCCAAGGGCGGGGCGACGGTGGCGCTCACCGAAAAAGACGGCGGTACCTTGCTCACCTACAACGTCGAGGCACAGATCGGCGGCAAGCTGGCCCAGCTCGGCCAACGCCTGGTCAATGGCGCGGCCAAGAAGATCGCCGACGACTTTTTCAAGAATTTTGCGGCCACGGTGACGGCCGGCTAGCGCCCCTCAACTCAGTTTTGGCGGTTTCCGCGCTTGGACTCCCTTGACCCGGCAGGCATCCGGGGTTCAGACTTATTCTTGTTCCAAGGCGCATTCGGGCCGAAATCGGCTATATTTCGGACCCGAGCCGCCGCCGCTCCGGGCGGACGTCGCGAAAAGAGGGCTTTTGGCCCCGAATTTGGGAGGACGGTTATGCCTGCGGTATCCATGACGGTGAACGGGAAGCCCGTCACCGGCGATGTCGAAGCGCGCACCTTGCTGGTGCAATTCCTGCGCGAAAACCTCCGGCTTACCGGCACGCATGTTGGCTGCGACACCTCGCAATGCGGCGCCTGTGTCGTGCATGTGGACGGCATCGCGGCGAAGTCCTGCACGCTGCTCGCGCTCCAGTGCGAGGGGGCCAAGATCATTACCATCGAAGGTCTGGCCGAGCCGGGTGGCGCCCTGCACCCGATGCAGGAGGCGTTTCGCGAGAACCACGGCCTGCAATGCGGCTATTGCACGCCCGGCATGATCATGGCGGCGCTCGATATCGTGCGCCGCCGCGGCAACGATCTGGATGAACACACGATCCGCGAACAGCTCGACGGCAACATCTGCCGCTGCACCGGATATCACAACATCGTCAAAGCTATAGCCGCGGGAGCGAAAGCGATGGCTAAGGGCGGCGCACGCCAGGCCGCCGAGTAGAACTGCCGCCTAGGAGCTTAAAAAAATACAACGGGAGGAGACTGCCATGAGCGCGACCGGGATCGGCGCGACGGTGCGCCGCAAGGAAGACTTCCGCTTTATTACCGGCCAGGGACAATATACCGACGACGTGGTGCGGCCGGGCGAGACCCGCGCCGCGTTCGTGCGCTCGCCGCATGCCAGCGCCAAGATCAAGAGCGTCGATGCCGGCGCGGCCAAGAAAATGCCGGGCGTGGTGGCGGTGCTCACCGGCTTCGATCTCGCCAAGGACAAGATTGGTAATCTGATCTGCGGCTGGATGATCCATTCCAAGGACGGCTCGCCCATGAAGATGGCGCCGCATCCGGCGCTCGCTTCCGGCACGGTCAACCATGTCGGCGATGCGGTGGCGGTGGTGATCGGCGAAACTTTGGCCCAGGCGCGCGATGCCGCCGAGAAGGTCAAGGTCGACTACGAGGTGCTCACCGCGGTGGTCGACCCGGCCAAGGCGCAGGCCGCTGGCGCACCGCAGATCCATCCCGACATCGCAAAGAACACGATCTATCAATGGCACCTTGGCGATGCCAAAGCGACCGACGCGGCCTTCGCCGCCGCCAAGCACGTCACCAAGCTCGACATCGTCAACAACCGGCTGGTGCCGAATGCGATCGAGCCGCGGGCGGCGCTCGCCGAATACGACGCCGGCACCGACAACCTCACATTATGGAATACCTCGCAGAACCCGCACGTGGCGCGGCTGGTCATCGCCGCTTTCGTCGGCATGGCGCCCGAGCACAAACTGCGGGTGATCGCGCCCGACGTCGGCGGCGGCTTCGGCTCCAAGATTTTTATTTACCCGGAAGAAGTCGTCTGTCTATGGGCGTCGCGCAAGGTGAAGCGCCCGGTGAAATGGACGGCGGACCGTTCGGAATCCTTCCTGACCGACGCGCACGGTCGCGATCACGTCACCCACGCGGAACTAGCGCTCGACGCCAATGGCAAGATCCTGGCGCTGCGCGCCAAGACGATTGCCAATCTCGGCGCCTATATGTCGACCTTCTCGTCGTCGGTGCCGACTTATCTCTACGGCACGCTGCTGTCGGGCCAGTACGATATTCCGTCGATCTATTGCGAGGTGGACGCGGTCTATACCAACACCGCGCCGGTCGACGCCTATCGCGGCGCCGGACGCCCCGAAGCGACCTTCGTGGTCGAGCGGCTGGTGGAAGTCGCCGCCCGGCAGATGGGCATCGAGCCCACGGAACTGCGCAAGCGCAATTTCATCAAGTCGTTCCCGCACCAGACGCCGGTGATCATGGCCTATGACGCCGGCGATTATCTGGCGTCGCTCAAGAAGGCGGTGGAGGCGGCCGACGTGAAAGGCTTCGCCAAGCGCAAGCGCGAGGCGGTGCGGCACGGCAAGCTGCGCGGCTTGGGCTATTCGACCTATATCGAGGCCTGCGGCATCGCGCCCTCGCAGGCGGTCGGCTCGCTCGGCGCCGGCGTGGGCTTGTGGGAATCCGCCGAGGTGCGGGTCAACCCGACCGGTAGCGTCGAAGTGCTGACCGGCTGCCATGCCCACGGGCAGGGGCACGAGACGACCTTCGCGCAATTGGTGTCCGAGCGGCTCGGCATTCCATTCGAGAATGTCAGTATCGTTCATGGCGACACCGACAAGGTGCAGTTCGGCATGGGCACCTACGGCTCCCGCTCGGGTGCGGTCGGCATGTCGGCGATCGTCAAGGCGCTCGACAAGGTCGAGGCCAAGGCCAAGAAAGTCGCCGCCTTCATGCTGGAAGCGGCAGAAAGCGATATTGAATTCAAGGACGGCAAATTCACCGTCGCCGGCACCGACAAGTCGGCGGCCTTCGCTGATGTCGCGCTCAATGCCTATATCGCGCACAAATTCACCGGCGCCGAACTGGAGCCGGGCTTGAAGGAAACCTCGTTCTACGACCCGACCAATTTCACCTTCCCGGCCGGCTGCCACATCTGCGAGGTCGAGGTCGATATCGAAACTGGCAAGACCGAGATCGTGAATTGGACCGCGGTCGACGATTTCGGCACCGTGATCAACCCGATGATCGTCGAGGGCCAGGTGCATGGCGGCATCGCGCAGGGCGTCGGGCAGGCGCTGCTGGAAGGCGCCGTCTACAGCAAAGAAGGCCAGCTCGTGACCGGCTCGATGATGGACTACACCATGCCGCGCGCCCACGATCTGCCGTCGTTCCACGTCGGGCTGACGGAAACCAAATCGCCGTCGAACCCGCTCGGCATCAAAGGTTGCGGCGAGGCCGGCGCCATTGCCGCGCCCGCCGCGGTCATCAATGCCATCACCGACGCGATCGGAACCGAAAATCTAGCCATGCCGGCAACCGCCAACGCGGTTTGGACGGCTCTGCAAGGCGCCAAACCGCGCCAAGCGGCGTAATCAGGAGAGAGAGCGATGTACAATTTCACCTTCCATCGTCCGACCACAGTCCGCCAGGCGGCCGGCCTGTTGGCGCGCAACCCGGAGGGCAAGTTGCTCGCCGGCGGCCATTCGTTGATCCCGGTGATGAAGCAGCGGCTGGCAAGCCCGACCGCGATCATCGATCTCTCGCAGGTCGAGGGCATGGCCGGCGTCGAGCAGAAAGGCCGCTCGATCGTGATCGGCGCCATGACGCGGCACGCCGACGTCGCCAATTCGACGGTGCTGCAGCAGGCGCTGCCGGGCTTGGCCGCGGTGCCGGGCGCGATCGGCGATCCGCAGGTGCGCAACCGCGGCACCATCGGCGGTTCGATCGCCAACAACGATCCAAACGCGGATTATCCGGCGGCGTGCCTGGGCCTTGGCGCCACCATCATCACCAACAAGCGGCGCATCGCGGCCGACGATTTCTTCACCGGCATGTTCTCGACCGCGCTGGAAGACGGCGAGATCATCACCAAAGTCAGCTTCCCGATCGCCAAGAAGGCGGCCTACGAGAAATTCAAGCACCCGGCGTCGGGCTTCGCGCTGGTCGGCGTGTTCGTATCCAAGCGCGGTTCGGATATTCGCGTGGCGGTGACCGGCGCCGGCGCCAATGGCGTGTTCCGGGTGAAGTCGTTTGAGGAGGCGCTCAAGAAGCGCTTCGCGGCGAAGTCGCTCGATGGGCTCAGCATTCCGGCCACCGGCATGAACAGCGACATCCACGCCAGCCCGGAATATCGCGCCCATCTCGTGAGCGTGCTGGCGCGCCGCGCGGTAGCCAAGGCGACGGCGTAATTTATTTGGCGCCTTCGCGGTCCAGTTCCGCCAGCAGGCCGTGCAGGTCGAGCGGGTGGGTGAACATCTCCAAGGAGCCGTCCGGCTTCTGCGGCCATTGGTCCTTCGGCCGGTCCCAATAGAGCTCGACGCCGTTGTCGTCGGGGTCGCGCAGGTAGAGCGCCTCGGAGACGCCGTGGTCGCTGGCGCCTTCGAGCGGGATCTTGGCCACGATCAGCCGGCGCAGCGCGTCGGCCAGGAGCGGCCGGGTCGGGTAGAGAATGGCGGTATGGTAAAGGCCGGTCGTGCCCGGGGGCGGGGCTGAGCCGCCTTTGCTTTCCCAGGTGTTGAGCCCGATGTGGTGATGGTAGCCGCCGGCCGAGATGAAGGCGGCGCCGGGCCGGGTGGTCGTGACCTCAAAACCCAGCACGCCGCAATAGAAATCGAGCGCCCGCTGCAAATCGGCGACCTTCAGGTGGACATGGCCGATGCGCACTCCCTGGTCGATGTTGGGCAGGCGCAGGGCTTGTTTTTCGAGGGTCTCGGCGTTTGACATGGGAGCAATCCTCAACTGGCCGCGGACGCCCAGAATACCCACATGTAAGACATCCGCGCGATCGGTTAAAGTGTCATCGAGGTGACCTAGGCATGTCCGTTACACCGCTTCCCGACAGTATCGAGGCCACCCTCGACCTGCTGGCCAAGGCCGACTACATCGCCGACCGCTCGCTGGCGACGGTGCTGTATTTGGCGCTGCGCATGGGCCGGCCGCTGTTCCTCGAAGGCGACGCAGGCGTCGGCAAAACCGAGATCGCCAAGGTGCTGTCCACGGCACTGGGCCGCCGTCTGATCCGCCTGCAATGCTACGAAGGGCTCGATATCTCGTCGGCGGTCTACGAGTGGAATTACGGCGCGCAGATGATCGCCATTCGCCTGGCGGAAGCGGAAGGCGAGGGCGACCGCGCGCGCATCGAGCACGACGTCTTCTCCGAGCGCTTTCTGATCAAGCGGCCCTTGCTGCAGGCGCTCGAGCCGGATCCGGCAGGTCCGCCGGTGCTGCTGATCGACGAGATCGACCGCACCGATGAAGCCTTCGAGGCGTTCCTGCTGGAAGTGCTGGCGGATTTCCAGATCACCGTGCCGGAACTCGGCACCGTCAAGGCGGCGCAGCCGCCGATCGTGCTGGTGACGTCCAATCGCACGCGCGAGGTGCATGACGCGCTCAAGCGCCGCTGTCTTTATCACTGGGTCGGCTATCCCAATGCCGAGCGCGAGTTGAAGATTCTCCGCACCAAGGTGCCGGGCATCTCTAAGAAATTGTCCGAGCAGGTGGTCGCCTTCGTGCAAAGCCTTCGCAAGGAAGATTTGTTCAAGTCGCCTGGCGTCGCCGAAACATTGGACTGGGCCGGTGCGCTCACCGAACTCGACGTGGTCGCGCTCGATCCGACGACGGTGTCCGATACGCTCGGCGCGCTGCTCAAATATCAGGACGACATCGCCCGGCTCGACGGCAGCAAGGTGAAGGCGCTGCTCGACGAGGCGAAGGCGGAGCTCAGGGCGGCGGAGTAGCTGTCATGGCCCAAGATCAGGCCGAAGGGCGCCTTGCCGAGAACATCCTTTACTTCGCGCGCGCGTTGCGCGCGGCCGGGATTCCGGTCGGACCCGGCGCGGTACTCGACGCGCTGGAAGCGGTGCAGGTCGCGCATGTGGGGGACCGAGAGGATTTCTACTGGACGCTGCACGCCGTGTTCGTGAAGCGCCACGAGCATTCGATTTTATTCGATCAGGCGTTCCGCATCTTTTTCCGCAAGCGTGGTTATATCGAGAAGCTGATCGCCTCCATGCTGCCGGGGACACCGACCGGCGCGCCGAAACCTCCGCCGCCGGGCGCGCAGCGCATCCAGGAGGCGCTGTTCGGCGGGCTCAACGAACGCGAGGACAAATCCGAGGTCGAGATCGACGCGCGGCTGACCGTCTCCGACCGTGAAATCCTGCAGAAAAAAGATTTCGCGCAGATGACCGTAGCGGAAATCACCGCCGCCAAGCAGGCGATCGCGCGGCTGACGCTGCCGCTCGACCTGTTGCGGACGCGGCGCATGGCGCCAAGCCGGCGCGGGCACCTGATCGATATTCGCCGCACCTTGCGCGCCAGCATGAAGGCGGGCGGGGCGGTGATCGATCTCAAATATCTGGGGCCGCGCGAGAAGGAGCCGCCGATCGTGGCGCTCTTGGATATATCGGGCTCGATGAGCCAGTACACCCGCCTGTTCCTGCATTTCCTGCACGCGCTCAGCGAGCGCGAGAAGGGCGTGACGACCTTTCTGTTCGGCACGCGGCTGACCAATGTCAGCCGCGCCATCCGTGCGCGCGATCCGGACGAGGCGCTCGCCGCCTGCAGCGCGAATGTGACGGACTGGTCGGGCGGCACCCGCATCGCGTCGTCGTTGCGCGAGTTCAACAAGCGCTGGTCGCGCCGCGTGCTCACGCAAGGCGCCGTGGTGCTGCTGATCACCGACGGGCTTGAGCGCGACGGCGACGACACGCTATCCTTCGAGATGGACCGGCTGCACCGCTCGTGCCGCCGATTGGTTTGGCTCAACCCGCTGCTGCGTTTCGATGGCTTCGAGCCGCGCGCCAAGGGTGTGCGAACCATGCTGCCGCATGTTGACGAACTGCGGCGTATCCACAATCTGGATTCGATGACGGAGCTGGTACGCGCCCTGTCGGGTCAGCCCGCGAAGGACTACGATCCGAAGGCGATGCTTCGAAACGTTGCTTGATGGAGTTCATATGCTTTCACGCGATGAAGACATTCTCAAAGCCGCCGAGGACTGGCGCAAAGCCGGTCGCGGCGTCGCGCTGGCGACCGTGGTCGAGACCTGGGGCTCCGCGCCGCGGCCGGTCGGCTCCAATCTGGTGATCGACAACGAGGGCAATTTCCTCGGCTCCGTGTCGGGCGGCTGCGTCGAGGGCGCGGTGGTGACCGAAGCCATCGATGTGATCGATAGCGGCAAGCCGAAAATGCTGGAATTCGGCGTAGCGGACGAAGCCGCGTGGAACGTCGGCTTGTCCTGCGGTGGCACCATCCGCGTCTATGTGGAAAAGGTAGGCTGAGGTGAAACTCGACATCCTGCATGCCCTCAATGCCGAACGCGCCGCGCGGCGCGCGGTCGCCGTCGTCACCGATGTAACGAGCGGCGAGCAGCGGCTCGTGAAAAGCGCCGCCGTGGCGCGCGATCCGCTGAAGGACGTGATCGAGAAGCACCTGCGCATGGCGAAAAGCGGCATGGAGGAAACCGCGCAGGGGCGAGTCTTCCTCACCGTGCATGTGCCGTCGCCGCAACTGGTCATCACCGGCGCCGTGCACATCAGCCAGACCTTGGCTCCGGTCGGGCAATTGCTCGGCTATGACGTCACCATCGTTGATCCGCGCACCGCCTTCGCCTCGGTCGAACGTTTTCCCGACGTGAAAGTGATTGCGGAATGGCCGGACGTCGCCTTACCCCCGCTCAATGTCGATCACTACACCGCCTTCGTCGCGCTCACGCACGATCCGAAGATCGACGATCCGGCGCTCAAGCACGCGCTGGCGCGCGACTGCTTCTATATTGGCGCGCTCGGCTCCAAGAAGACCCATGCCAAGCGCGTGCAGCGGCTGAAAGAGGCGGGGCTCAGCGACGCCGATATCGCGCGCATCCATGCCCCGATCGGGCTCGCCATCGGCGCGGTGTCGCCGGCCGAGATCGCCATTTCGATCATCGCCGAAATCACCGCGCGGCTGCGCATGAAATCGGAAAAGGCGGAGGCGGCATGAAGTTCGGCCCCGTCGCCCCCAGCGACGCGCTCGGCGCCACTGCGGTGCATTCGATCCGCCAGGGCGGTCTCGTGCTCAAGAAAGGCACGCTGATCGGGCCGGCGGAAGTCGCCGCGCTCACGGCGGCCGGGGTAAAAGAAATCGTCGTGGCGCGGCTCGAGGCCGGCGACGTCTCGGAGGATCGGGCGGCCGCCGATATCGCACATGCCGTGAAAGGCGAGGGCGTGCGCGCCGACCGCGCCTTCACCGGCCGTTGCAATCTGTTCGCGGAAACGTCCGGGTTGCTGGTGCTCGACAAGGATGCCGTCGACCGGCTCAACCGCATCGACGAGGCGGTGACGTTCGCGACGCTGCCCGCGTTCAAGCCGGTGGTCGAAGGCGAGATGATCGCCACGGTGAAGATCATACCCTTTGCCGTAGCGGCTACCGCGCGTGACCGCGCGGTGGCGGAGGCGGCGACCGCCAAACCGATGATCCGGGTGGCGCCCTACAAGGTGCGCAAGATCGGCATCGTTTCGACCCTGCTGCCGGGGCTTTCGCCGAAAGTCGTCGAGAAGACCCTCAAGATCACCGCGACGCGCCTCCAGCCGGCCGGCGCAACAATCGTCGCCGAGAAGCGGGTGCCGCACGAGACGCCTGCGCTGGCGCGCGCCATCGACGAGGTGCTCAAAGCCGGTGCCGAGCTGGTGATCGTATTCGGCGCTTCGGCCATTGCCGACCGCCGGGACGTGATCCCGGCGGCGGTCGAGGCGGTCGGCGGCGAGATCGAACACTTCGGCATGCCGGTCGATCCCGGCAATCTGATGCTGATCGGGCGCTTGCGCGGCCAGGCGGTGATCGGCGCGCCGGGCTGCGCGCGCAGTCCGAAGGAGAACGGCTTCGACTGGGTGCTGATGCGGCTACTGGCGGGTTTGCCCGTTGCGCGCGCGGACATCACCGGCATGGGCGTCGGCGGCTTGCTGATGGAGATCGTCACGCGGCCGCAGCCACGCACCGAGCCGGCGCCGGAAAAAGGCCGTAACATCGCAGCGCTGGTGCTGGCGGCCGGGCGCTCCATCCGCATGGGGGCCATCAACAAGCTGATCGCCGAGATCGGCGGCAAGCCGCTGGTGCGCATCGCCGCCGAGCAGGCGCTGGCCTCGCGCGCCAAGCCGGTGATCGCCGTCACCGGCCACGAGCGCGAGCGCGTGGAAGCGGCGCTCGCCGGATTGCCGGTGCGTTTCGTGCACAACGCAGACTATGCCGAAGGTCTCGGCACCTCGCTGAAGGCCGGCATTGCTGCCGTGCCGGCGGACGCCGACGGCGCCATTGTCTGCCTCGGCGACATGCCGCAGGTCGACGCGGGGCTGATCGACAAATTGGTCGCGGCCTTCGATCCGGAACGCGGCGCGCTGGTGGTGATGCCCACCTTTGATGGAAGGCGCGGCAACCCGGTGGTGTGGTCGCGGCGGTTTTTCCACGACCTCATGTCGATCCAAGGCGATATCGGCGCCCGCTATCTGATCGGCAGCTACGCCGAGGCGGTCGTCGAAGTCGCGGTCGACGGCGAAGCGGCGCTCACGGATGTGGACACGCCCGAGTCGTTTTCCTCCGTCAAGGCCGAAATCGAACGCGCTTAAGACTCGAATCATTGATCGGCGCTGCGACTCACCCCCTATCTGATGCTTGTTAGGGGGAGGGCGATGACCGATCGCTTCACGCCGGTTATGCGCGCGCTCGTGGCCGCGACGCTATTGCTTGCGACCGCGACCCTTATGCTGGTCGCCGTCAATACCGCGCGCGCGGCCGGGGCGCTTGCGATCGGCGCATGCGAGGCGTTCGGCGAGGCTTACGGCTTCCATACCGCCGACGACGCGCGCAAGAGCGCACTGGCGAAATGCCAAAACGATACCTGCCGGGTGGTGGCCATTACCGAACGCGGTTGCGCTGCGTTCGCGGTCGATTTCACCAATGCCTGCGGCGCCCATGGCTGGGGCAAAGCGGCAAAGCTCGGCCGCAGCCAGAACGAAGCCTTGCGCTCCTGCTACGACGACGGCGGCAAGGAATGCGTGATCCGCACCTTTTTCTGTGACGCCAAAGGCTGAAATCAGCCGGAAGGCAAAGGCGTAATTCAAGCTCCTGATTTAATTGAGCTTATTATCGCTTGCGCGGCGGCATGGTTTGGCGCTAATAATGACTGACCAGTCAGTCAGTTTAGAAGTGCCGCCATGACGACATCCCACCCGCGACTCGTCCGCAAAGCCCCGCGCCGCCGCCGCCGCGGGACGCCGTCGCAGCATCGCGCCGGACCGGCGCCGCAAAGCAGCACGCGTCAGGAGCGCAGCGCCGCCCGGCGCGAGGCGATCCTGGCGGCGGCGCTCGATGAGTTTTCCGCCCGCGGCTTCGAAGCGGCGCGGCTCGACGACGTGGCCAAGCGCGCCGGCGTCGCCAAGGGCACCATCTATCTCTACTTCCGCGACAAAGAGAGTCTGTTCCAAGAACTGGTCCGCGCCATGCTCACGCCATTGATCGGCACCATCGAGGCGCTGGGCGCGGCCGAGGTGCCGATGAACATGCTCAGCGACCAGATCGTCGAACTGTTCGTGCGCGAGGTCTACGAGACGCGGCGCAAGGACGTGATCCGGCTGATGATCTCGGAAGGCCGCCGCTTCCCCAAGCTCGCCGAATTTTATTACCGCGAGGTGCTCTCGCGCATTATCGCCGCGGTGCGCGGGCTGCTGCGCCGCGCCGCCGCGCGCGGGGAGGTGCCCGAGGCGCTGGCCGAATTCCCGCAGATCATCGCCGCGCCCGGCCTGATTGCCATCATCTGGAGCGGTTTGTTTGAGAAATTCGAGCCGCTCGACGTGCGCAAGATGATGAAAACCCATTTTGAGCTGTTGTTCGCGCCGAGGAGAGCACCATGACAATGAGGCTTGCCGCAGGAGCGGCGCTGGTGCTCACCGGCCTCGCGCTGGCCGGCTGCGACAAAGGCAATGAACGCCAGTTGCAGGGCTGGGTCGAAGCCGAGTTGATTTTCGTTTCGCCCGACGAGCAGGGCCGCGTCGAGACCATGAAGGTGCGCGAAGGCGACCAGGTCAAGCAGGGCAATTTGCTGTTCGCCGTCGACGACGACCTGCAGAAGGCCGATGTCGTGGTGAGGAAAACGGCCGTGGTCAATGCGCAGCAGAATTTTGATCGTGCCAAGGAACTGCTGAAGACTGCGGCCGGCACGCAAAAGACCTATGACGACGCCGAAGCCGCGCTGCGCCAAGCCAAGGCCAATCTGGCCTGGTCGGATACCCGGCTTGCGCGCCGCCAAGCCTATAGTCCCGCCGACGGCACCATCGAGCAGATCTATTTCCGGCCCGGCGAATCCGTGCCAGCCAACCGCCCGGTGGTGGCGCTGCTGCCGCCGCAAAATCTCAAGCTCCGCTTCTTCGCGCCGGAAACGCTGCTGCCCGAGATCAAATACGGTAAGGCCGTCACGGTGTCCTGTGACGGCTGCGAGAAGGGCCTGACCGCGAAGGTGAGCTTCATCGCCCGCAGCGCGGAATACACGCCGCCGGTGATCTACAGCCTGGATGAACGCGCCAAGCTCGTCTACCTGATCGAGGCGCGGCCGGACCAGCCGGAGAAATTCCGCGTCGGCCAACCGGTAACCGTCACGCTGCCGAAAGAGGCGCCGAAATGAACGCGCAGGACGGGGCGCAAAACGGGGCGCAAGACATCGTAATCGACGTTCATCACCTGACCAAGAAGTTCGATGGCAAGGCGGTGGTGCGCGACCTGTCGATGCAGGTCAAGCGCGGCACGATTTACGGCTTCCTCGGTCCGAACGGCTCCGGCAAGACCACGACCATCCGTATGCTGTGCGGACTGCTTACGCCCGACGAAGGCGAGGGCACCTGCCTCGGCTACGACATCCGCACCGAGACCGACAAGATCAAGCGCCAGGTCGGCTACATGACCCAGCGCTTCAGCCTCTATCAAGACCTCTCGGTGCGCGAGAACCTAGAATTCATCGCGCGCATTTACGGCATTGCCAACCCGGCCGCGGCCGCGCGCGCGGCGATCGAGCGGCTGGGCTTGTCCGGCCGCGAGGAGCAGATCGCCGGCGAATTGTCGGGCGGCTGGAAACAGCGGCTGGCGCTCGGGGCCTGCACGCTGCCGAGCCCGCAGCTGCTGCTGCTCGACGAGCCGACCGCCGGCGTCGATCCCAAGGCGCGGCGCGAGTTCTGGAACGAGATCCACGCGCTCGCCGCCGACGGCCTCACCGTGCTGGTCTCCACCCATTACATGGACGAGGCCGAGCGCTGTCACGAGATCGCCTACATCGCCTATGGCGATCTGCTGGTGCACGGCAGCGTCGAGCATGTCATCGCCTCCGCGCATCTGAGCACGTATGTGGTGAGCACCGCCGAAGGCGCCGGGCTGAGCCGTTTGTCCGACGAACTGGCCGGCAAGCCGGGCGTCGATATGGTGGCGCCGTTCGGCACCAGCCTCCACGTGTCGGGGCGCGACGCCGCCGCGCTGGAAGCCGCGATCGCGCCCTATCGCCAGCGCAAAGATCTCGACTGGAAGCGCTCCGAGCCGTCGCTCGAGGACGTGTTCATCGATCTGATGGGCAAGGCGCGGGATAACTTCCAATGACCCATCTCATCCCCACGCAAGCGCCGCGTCGACTGCCGGGCGACGGCTTCTGGCGCAAGACCTGGGCGATGCTGCTGAAGGAATTCATCCAGCTGCGGCGCGACCGCGTGTCGTTCGCGATGATCATCATGATCCCGCTCGTGCAATTGATGCTGTTCGGTTACGCCATCAACACCATGCCGCGCGATCTGCCGACCGCGGTGCTGATGCAGGAGCGCAACGATCTCACCCGCTCGATTCTGGCCGCGCTCGAGAACACCAAATTTTTCAAGGTCACCCGGCTGCCGCGTACCGAAGCCGAGGTCGATCAATTGCTGGCCTCGGGCACCGTGCTGTTCGCGGTCGAAATCCCGGCCAATTTCGAGCGTTCGGTGCGGCGCGGCGACAAGCCGGCCATGCTGATCGAAGCCGACGCCACCGACCCGGTCGCCTCCGGCACGGCGCTCGGCGCGCTCGGTCAGGTGCTGCAAACCGCGCTCTCGCACGACCGCGACGTTCCAGACAGCGCCGCGATGCCGTTCGAAATCCGTACCCATGCGCGTTACAACCCGGCCGGCGTGACCCAGCTCAACATCGTGCCGGGCCTGGTCGGCACCATCCTCACCATGACCATGCTGATCTTCACCGCGCTGTCGGTGACGCGCGAGATCGAACGCGGCACCATGGAAAGCCTGCTGGCGATGCCGATCTCGCCGGTCGAAATCATGCTCGGCAAGATCGTGCCCTATATTCTCGTCGGCTTCGTGCAGGCCTCGCTGATCATCGGCATCGGCGTGTCGCTGTTCGGCGTGCCGGTCGTCGGTAATCTCGGCATGCTCGCCGCGCTCAGCACGCTGTTCATCGCCGCCAATCTGTCGATCGGCTACACCTTCTCGACCATTGCGCAGAACCAGCTGCAGGCGATGCAGATGTCGATGATGTTTTTCCTGCCGAATATTCTTTTGTCGGGCTTTATGTTCCCGTTCGCCGGCATGCCAGTCTGGGCGCAATATGTCGGCGAGGCGCTGCCGCTCACGCATTATTTGCGCATCGTGCGCTCGATCATGCTGAAAGGTGCCTCGCTTGGCGATCTGCGCTATGATGGCTTTGCGCTGTTCGTTCTGATGCTGATTGCGATGACGATCGCCGTCACGCGCTTCCGCCGCACCTTGGATTAGCTTACCGCCGCGTCAAGAGGCCGAGACGCAGATAGGGGCTGGAGCGGCCGTCGCTATCGTTGGCCCAGCCGGCCGCCGCCGACCATTCCCATTGCTCGGTCTTCAATCCGGTCAGGTGCAGGCCGAACCGCAACTGGCTATAGCCGATACAGGCGAAGGTCTGCGCCTCCGGGCCGAGATAAAACCAATCGCGCAGCCGCCAGCCGTAGGCGGCGCGCGCGGAATATCCGTTGGCGATCGAGGTCAGCCAGGCGTCGGCGGCGACCATGGTGGCGGGGCGGTTCGAACCACAGATTGACGGCGCCCCGGATACCCACCGATGTGCCGTGCAACCGGTTGGAAGGATCGTAGGGGCTGGTGATATCGTTCTTGATATCGAGCCCAGCGAAGACCTTTAGCTCCAGCCGGTCGCGCTTGAAGCGCCAGCCCGGCAGCACCTGGTCCTCCTCGTCGGCGCCGATCACCAAGGCATTGTTGAGCGCGCTCGAGGCGTAGCGATACGTGCCGCCGGAAACCATCGCTTCCAAAGTGAAGCCTTCGCCGTCGATCCCGCCCGGCGACCACAACAGTCCGCCGTGCATGAAGCGGCCATCGCGCTATAGATCGGCGCCGGAAAACAAAAGGAAATGTGCGCCGTCGTCGCCGGCCCGGGCAGGGCCGGTGGACAGGCAAACGCGACAAACCACGAAGGCTGCGGCGATGACCGTCGTCGCGCTTACGCGCCCCCCGCAACGCATCGAGGCCCCCTGAGCCCCAGAACGGCCCGGCGAATACACACCGGACCATCTTTCAACTTAAGCGTGTTATGCGGTTGTAGTCGAGGGCATAGTTGCATAATCCGCATAGGACAAAGGTCCAGTAGCGGGGTATATGCATGCGAACACTGTTGCTCAGGCCCCGATGACCGTCGCAACCGCCAGCCAGAACCCCGAGGAACGCGCCCGATTGCGGTCGATCGCCTTCCTCAATTGGGCGCATGCGATCGACCATTTCGTGCTGCTGATCTATCCGACGGTGGTGATCGGGCTCGAGGTGATTTACCGGCGGCCTTACAGCGAGATGATCGCGCTTTCGAGCACCGCCTTTCTTGCTTTCGGCATTTTCTCGCTGCCGGCCGGCTGGCTCGCCGACCGCTGGAGCCGCCGCAACCTGATGGCGGCGTTCTACTTCGGCTGCGGCCTCTCGCTGGCGCTCACGGCTTTCGCGCCCAATCTGACCATGTTGGCCGCCGGCATGTTCGTGCTCGGCATCTTCGCCGCGATCTATCACCCGGTCGGCATGGCGATGCTGATCGAAGCCTCCGGCGCGCGCGGGCGCACGCTCGCCTTCAACGGCGTGTGCGGCAACCTCGGCGTTTCATTGGCGGCCGGCGTCAGCGCCGCGCTCGCGACATGGCTTGGCTGGCGCGCCGCGTTTCTTGCCCCGGCGGCGCTCTGCGTCATAACCGGGGTGGTCTATCTTTGGCTAACGCCGGATGATCGCCACCACACCAAGTCACGCGTGTCGAAACCGGCGGTGCCGCTGACGCCCAAGGTTATGACCGTCTTGTTCGGGCTATTCCTGGTCATCGCACTCAGCGCCGGACTTGTATTCAACGTGTTGACCATCGCGCTGCCGAAGATCGTCGATGAAGGCGTCGCCGCGTCGGTGCCGCTGGTGCTGGTCGGTGGCATTGCCACCGGCGTTCTGGTTTGCGGCGCGATGGCGCAGCTCACCGTCGGCCGGCTGATCGAACGGGTGCCCCCGTATGTTATTTTTGCCGCAGTGACCGGGCTCGGCTTTGCCGGGAATCTATGGGCGACCTACGCGACCGGCATTTCCTTGATGATCGCGCTCGCCATTGCGGTCGCGGCGATTTACGGCCAGGTGACGGTCAACGATATTATCCTGGCGCGCTATACCGCCGACGCCTGGCGCGGCCGCGTCTATGCCGTGCGCTACTTCACGCTGTTCATCAGCGCAGGCGCCGCGATCGCCATCATTTCGCTGCTGCATAACAGCGACGGGTTCAGCCTGGTGCTCGGCGTCAATTCGATCATCGCGCTGATCATGTTCCTGTCGACGCTCGCTTTGGTGGCGCTGATCGTCAATATCGAGGCGCGCCACGCCGCCGCGCAGCCGGCTGAATAACGAGAACAGCGGCGCCGGCTTCGGCGCGGGCTTGGGCTTCGCTTTCGGTATCTCACCCCTTCAATTTTTCGATCAGCGCCATGGCGGCCGCCGGCGCGCGCACTTTGCCCTCATGGATCACATAGGCGAACACGTCGCGCGGCGCCGCCTTCGGCCCGCGCTTAGCGTCGACGCGCGGCAGATCCGCGGGCGCTTTGCCCTGCGCCCAGGTCTGCAAGCGTGCCGCCCATTGCGTCAGTTGTTTGGCGGATAGGCCGGCTGGAACGTTGTCTTTGCCGCGCTGCAGGCGCGCGTACACAAAATCGCCGGTGATATCGGCAATGTTCGGGTAAACCGCGTGGTCGGTGTAAATGGCTGGCATGTTGAATTCGCGCAGCAGCGCGATGAATTCCAGCGTCCTGAAGCTGTCGTGATGCACTTCGATGACGTGGCGCAGCGCGCGGCCATCGAACTTGGCCGGCAGCGCTTCGAGAAATTTTCCGAAGTCGGCGGGGGTCGAACTTCTTGGTCGGCGCGAACTGTCAGAGCAGGGGGCCGAGCCGGCCGCCCAACTCGGTAATGCCGGAGTCGAGAAACCGTTTGATCGAGTCGCCGGCCTCGCCAAGCATCCGGCGGTTGACCGCAAAGCGCGGACCTTTCAGCGCGAACACGAATCCGTCCGGCACTTCGGTCGCCCATTTGCGGAAGGTAGCCGGTGTTTGCGAGCGGTAGAACGTGCCGTTGACTTCGATTGAGGTCAGCCGCTCCCCGGCATATGAAGGCTCGTGCGCGTGCGGCAGGCCCTTCGGATAGAACACGCCGCGCCACGGCTCGAAGGTCCAGCCGCCAACTCCGACGTAAGTCTTCGTTAAGGTTTTCGTCATGATGCCGTCACAGTGTCAGGTTATATAATTGACAAGTTGGCGATCCGAAATAGTTGAGTACGGAACGCCACGCGGCCACGATGAGATTTAAGGCGACGGCGGATGTACCCGCGCCTCTCATTTGTGGTCGTTTTTATTTTTACGCCACCCGAAAAGCAAAAAGTCCGGGATCGCTCCCGGGCTTTTGTATTTTTCGTCCGAGCGTCGGACTTAGAAGTCCATCCCGCCGCCCATTCCGCCCATGCCGCCGCCGCCCGGCATACCGCCGGCCGACTTCTTCTGCGGGATCTCGGCGACCATCGCTTCGGTGGTGATCAGGAGGCCGGCAACGGATGCCGCACCCTGGATCGCCGAACGCACGACCTTCGTCGGGTCGATGACGCCCTTGGAAACGAGATTGCCGTATTCGCCGGCCTGGGCATCGAAGCCCCAGTTGTACTGATCCTTCTCAAGGATCTTGCCGACGATGACCGAGCCGTCTTCACCGGCATTGGTCGCGATCTGACGGGCAGGCGCCTGGATGGCCTTGCGCACGATATCGACGCCGTGCTTCTGGTCCTCGTTGGCGACCTTGACCCGCTTGAGGGCCTCGGTGGCGCGCAACAGCGCGACGCCGCCGCCCGGCAGGATGCCTTCCTCGACCGCGGCGCGGGTTGCATGCATCGCGTCGTCGACGCGATCCTTGCGCTCCTTCACCTCGATCTCGGTGGCGCCGCCGACGCGGATTACCGCAACGCCGCCCGCCAACTTGGCGAGACGTTCCTGCAGTTTTTCCTTGTCGTAGTCGGAGGTGGTCTCTTCGATCTGCGCCTTGATCTGCGCCACGCGCGCCTCGATGTCGGCTTTCTTGCCGGCGCCGTTGATGATCGTGGTGTTTTCCTTGTCCACCATCACCTTCTTGGTGCGGCCCAGCATGTTGATCGTGACGTTCTCGAGCTTGATGCCGAGATCTTCCGAGATCGCCTGGCCGCCGGTCAGGATCGCGATGTCCTGCAGCATGGCCTTGCGGCGATCGCCGAAGCCCGGCGCCTTGACGGCAGCGACCTTGAGACCGCCGCGCAGCTTGTTGACGACGAGCGTGGCAAGCGCCTCGCCCTCGATGTCCTCAGCCACGATCAAGAGCGGCTTGCCGGTCTGCACCACTGCTTCGAGCAGCGGCAGCAATTCCTGCAGGCCGGAGAGCTTCTTTTCGTAGATCAGGATGTAGGGGTCTTCCATCTCAACGCGCATCTTGTCGGCGTTGGTGATGAAGTAGGGCGAGATGTAGCCGCGATCGAACTGCATGCCTTCGACCACGTCGAGCTCGGTCTCAAGGCTCTTGGCCTCTTCGACCGTGATGACGCCCTCATTGCCGACCTTCTGCATGGCCTTGGCAAGGAAGTCGCCGATTTCGCGATCGCCGTTTGCGGAAATGGTGCCGACCTGGGCGATCTCCTCGTTCGAGGTGACCTTCTTGGAGTTTGCCTTGAGATGCTCGACGATGGCTTCGACCGCGAGGTCGACGCCGCGCTTGAGGTCCATCGGGTTCATGCCGGCGGCTACCGCTTTGCAGCCTTCGCGCACGATGGCCGCAGCCAGCACGGTCGCGGTGGTGGTGCCGTCNNTCTTCGAGTTCGATTTCCTTCGCCACCGTCACACCATCCTTGGTGATGCGCGGGGCGCCGAACGACTTGTCGAGAACGACGTTGCGGCCCTTCGGGCCGAGCGTGACTTTCACCGCGTTGGCGAGAATGTCGACGCCATGCAACATGCGGTCGCGCGCGTCGACGGCAAATTTAACGTCTTTTGCAGCCATAGTTCGAATTCCTTCGGTTGGATGTCGGCGAAGCGGTTAGGCGGCTTTTCGCTTGGCGGCTTGGCCGCCTTCGATCACGCCCATGATGTCGCTTTCCTTCATGATCAGGAGATCCTGACCGTCGATTTTCACTTCGGTGCCCGACCATTTGCCGAACAGCACGGTGTCGCCGACCTTGAGATCGATCGGGATCAGCTTGCCGCTCTCGTCGCGGCCACCGGGGCCGACGGCGACGATCTCGCCCTGCGAGGGCTTCTCTTTGGCGGTGTCGGGAATAATGATGCCGCCGGCAGTCTTTTCCTCGGCATCGATGCGCTTGACGACGACGCGGTCGTGAAGCGGGCGGAACTTCATGGCAGTCCTCCTAAGTTATTGGACAATTGTGCGTTTTTGGTAGCCGACGGGTCCCTGTGCCAGCACCTGAGTGGCAGGTGGGTGCGGGCATTTTGGCCCGCAAGGGGCATCCGGAAATTATTTAGCACTCCTTGGATGCGAGTGCCAAGAAGCACGGAAATCCTTACCGTTCAATGGTTAATGGCCGTGCGCCGGGAACCCGCGTTTTGGCCTCGCGTTAGGTTTGGCTGCACGCTCAAGGCCCGCCGCCAGGGCTGTTAGCAGGGGTTTAAGGTTGCTGCTAATGCCTTGATTATAAACAATTTGTTTACCTTTTTGGCTTGCAATGCTTAGCGCCGGAAATGGAAACTTGTGTCCGACTCGATTGGAGGGCGCGATGGTTTCGCAAGGCTTTGTGTCTGACGACTTCCGCAAGCAGGTCAACGGCTTCGGCCTGACGACCGCACACATCCTGTATCGGCGTCCCGATCATCAGTGGCTGCTGCAGTCCTACGTCTGGCAGGCGTACGACCTGTTCCCGAAATTTTCCGAGCTGCAAAAATTCCTGGAGTTCTGGCAGGAGAAGCTGGAAGGCCCGCTGCACTCGGTGCAGGTCGCGCACTGCAAGCTGATCAAGCCGGCCGAGCTGAGGGCCATCAACGGCGAGTTCCGGCTGCATTGATTGCGTATCTCCTCAGGATGAGGCGGATATAGCCAACCCTCCGCCGCCCGTATTCTTTGCGGCGCCGGGTACGCCGTCTTCCTCCCCGCCTTCGCGGGGACAAGCTTTCCGCGCCCCTCGAAATACCGCGGGGATGGCGCGCCAAGCGGCGCGTCGTTCGGTCTTGGGCACGTGCCGTTGCCAGCACGTGGCGCCTCTCGGCGCGCCATCGCGGCGTCGGTACGGCGCCGGGCCGCGCTTCCGACGACCACATCGCCCCGCCTTCGGCTCTCCGGCGCGGCCCCTTTTTGGGCAGCCACAACTTCAAGTCTCACGCGGGCCGATAGGCCGGCCGTCAGCAAGCCCTCGCGGCGGGTCCTAGTGCCCGCGGGCGGAGCCCCGGCGCCGCCCGGGAGGGGGAGGAGCGTTCGTCTCCCCCGCGCGGGCGCCGCATCCGATCCCGCCAACATGACGCCTCATGAGAGCGCCCTCGGTGGACCAGACGAGCGCATCATAAATCCGGCCGCACACGCGGGGATAAGTTTTGCGTAGAAATTTTGAGGCCTGTGTCGTCGCCACCACAGCGGGGATAAGTCATGGGTGCGCGACGTGGGCGATCAGCGTCTCGATCTGCGGCAGCATGCGCGCCACAACGATGGCGTAGCCTTGCGCATTGTAATGCGCGTGGTCGCGCGCGCGATATTTGCCCGGCGGCAAATTCCATTGCGCGTAGAGCACATGATTCTCTTTGGCGACGCTCGCAAGATCCAGGCTACCAAGCCCGATCACCAGCACCTCGATCTTGCGGACGCGCAGGGCGCCGATGAGTTCGCCCAGCCGCGCGCGCACCGTTTTCATCGATGCGCCGGCGCGCAGGTCGTTGGTGCCAAATTCGACGATCGCGATCTTGGTGCCGGGCGCGACCGCGCGGTCAAAGCGGCGGAGCGCGCCGGCCGCCGTGTCGCCGCTGATGCCTTGATTGTCGACGGCGACGTCGTAACCCTTCTTGCGCAAGGACGCTTGCAATTGCGCCGGATAGGCATCCTGGCGCGTCACCAGCCAGCCGGCGGTGGCGCTGTCACCGAAGGCGACGATGCGGATGGGTTCCGCGGCGGCGGAAACGTCAGCCGCAATCAGGAATGCCAATACTGCGGACAGCCGAAGCATCCGGCCAGCTCGGCTATTTTAGCCCGCCTTGGCAAGGCCCTTCCGAAGATCGTCGCCGTTCATGACCGGCACGATCTCGACCTCGGCATTCAGATTTGAAAAGAGCGGTTCGGCGATCTCGACAATCTGCGATGGCTCAGCAAGGTCAAAAAACATCATCCCGCTGCGCTTGCCGTTCGACGGCCCGAAGTAAGCGGCCTCGGGTTTGAGTTTCTTCGTTAGCGACTCCAGCGTTTTTCCGAGCGAACCGTCTTTAAAGGCCTGGTTTCCCTTTTCGACGGGCAGCGTAAATTTAAGCATCATGCGCATTGTTGTCTCCAATCTGTTTGAGGGGAAATTCCATCGCCCGACGAAAATATATTATCGCGTTCCTGACTTGCGACAACTTGATATTGCAATCCGAGGTGTCATCGGACCTGGCCGACCGATGGCGTCCTAATTCAGCACACCCACGTTCGCGCCCATAAAGCAGGTCGTGAGCGTGCCCGACACGATCGATTTGAGCCCAAGCGAGACAATGTCGGCGCGCCGCTCCGGTGCCATCACCGTTAGCCCGGCAATCATGATGCCGAGCGAGCCGAAATTGGCGAAGCCGCACATGGCGTAGAGCATGATCAGCCGCGAGCGGTCCTCGAGCGCGCCGGCCGGCAGCTTGGCAAGCTCCAGATAAGCGATCAGCTCGTTGAGCACCGTCTTGATGCCCATCAGCGAACCGGCGGTGACTGCCTGATTCCAAGGCACGCCCATCAACCAGCACACCGGTGCCATCGCCAAGCCAAGCAAGCGTTGCAGCGTGATGGCCGAGCCGGCGACCTCCGGCAGCAGGCCGAGGATGGCGTTGGCGAGATGCACCAGCGCCACCAGCACGATCAGCATGGCGACGATGTTCAACAATAATTCGAGGCCGGCCGCGGTGCCGCGCACGATCGCATCCATGGTGCCGTCGGCGACACGGCCGATCTCGACCTTGCCGATGTCAGTGCGCTCGCCGGCAAGATCCGGCACCATCAGCATGCTGATCAGCAGCGCGGCCGGCGCGCCTAGGATGGAAGCGACCAGGATATGACCGGCGACGTCGGGAATGACCTTGCTGAGGATGGTGGCGTAAAGCACGAACACGGTACCGGCGATGCCGGCCATGCCGCCGGTCATCACCATGAACAATTCGCCGCGCGTCAGGCGCGACGTAAGGCCGGATGAACAGCGGCGATTCCACCATGCCGAGGAAAATATTGGCGGCGGTGGACAGGCCGACCGCGCCGCCCACGCCCATGGTCCGCTCCAGCGCCCAAGAGAAGCCGCGTACCACCGGCGGCAGGATGCGCCAGTAGAACAGCAGCGTGGTCAGCACGCTCATCACCAGCACGATCGGCAGCGCCTGGAAGGCGAGCACGAATTCCGCGCCCGGCGTGGTGAGCGCAAAGGGCAGCGCGCCGCCGCTGACGTAACCGAACACGAACGAGGTGCCGGCCTGCGTCGCCTCGGCGATGGCATTGACCGCGCGGTTGACCAGCGCGAAGGCGCTTCGGATCGCCGGCACTTCGAGCACCAGCAGGGCGGTGACGATCGTCACGGCCAGCGCCGCGCCGGCGCTGCGCCAATTCACCGCGCCGCGTCTTTCGCGGATCGCCCAGGCGAAGACGAGCAGGGCGACGACGCCGAGCGCGGATTGCAGGTGCTGCATGTCGTAATTCCCCCACACGGCGGTGGTTAAGTCGCCGCGCGTTATTGCCAAGGCCGGCCCGGTCATGAAAATGCATGAATTGCCGGAGCCAAGGCAACCACGGGAGAATGCTTATGGCCCGCATCCGCTTCGATTTCGGCGCGCTGACGCTCGAGGCCGAACTGCTCGATACGCCGACCGCCAAGGCGATCGCGGCGGCCTTGCCGCTGTCGTCGAGCGTGCTGACCTGGGGCGAGGAGGTCTATTTCGACGTGCCGGTCAACGTGGCGCGCGAGCCGGGGGCGCGCGCGGTGATCGTGCCGGGCGAGATCGCCTATTGGCCGCAAGGTCCCGCCATCGCCATCGGCTTTGGCCGCACGCCGATCTCCAAGGGCAACGAGACGCGGCTCGCCAGCCCCTGCAACGTGTTCGCCAAGGCGCTCGGCAGCGTGAAGACGATGGGCAAGGTGAAGACCGGCAGCAAGGTCGAGGTGACGGTGGTCCCGTAACCTCGGCTTCTGTGGTAGGTCGAAGCGATCAGACCCACCCGTGTTAGGAAAGACGATGGCCGCCGACGATAAGAAAGCCAAGACGAGCCCTGCGGCAAAACCCGAGGCCCCTGCGAAGAAAAAAGAGGCGAGCGAGGCGAANNGGCGAGGGCCAGAAGCCGGTGACGCAAGCCTACAAGGACAACTGGAACGCGATTTACGGCAAAAAGAACAAGAAGAAAAAGACGAAGCGATAACGGGGCCGCGCGAGCGAAAAGGCCGCGGCGGGGGCGGTCGATTAACGCGATCCACTGTGCCGGACCATCGACAGCATCAGATCCCAGGTGTTGCGGATATTGATAATCAACAGCAGCAGCACGGCACCGGCCAGCACATCCGGCGCGTATTCCGATTGCTTGAAGATCATCGTCGCGGCGGCGAGCAGAGCAAGATAAACGATCACCGGCAACAAGCCGTAGGCCAGATAGTCGCGCACATAGCGCGTCCAGTCGCGGCGCAGCAACTCGACGGTGATGAAAGCTGAAATTGCCTCGCCGATCACGGCCGCGCTGCCGATGATCGCGGCAAAGAACATGGCGCGGTGTGCCGGGACCAGGGCAATGGTCGAAATGAACAAAACGCAGGTGAAATGGATAATGATCGGGCTGTAAAAGGTGCGCGTCGCCGCCGCCTTTTCCTCGGTCAAGAAGCCGGCGCCGAGCGACACGGCGATGAACTGCAGCCCGAGCAGCGTGGCACCGGCGGTGCCGATCAGCATATAGAAGTCGTGCCAGCGTTCGAGCTCGGCGGTCATCGCGCTCAGCCGCGCCCGACGAACGGCATCTTGGTCGCCATCACGGTCATGAACAGCACGTTGGTGTCGAGCGGCAGGCTCGCCATGTAGACCACCGCGTTGCCGATATGCTCGGCCTCCATGCGCGGCTCGATCATCTTGCGGCCGTCCGGCTGCAACACGCCTTCGCCCTGCACCATGCGCTCGGTCAGCGGCGTCGCCGCGTTGCCGATATCGACCTGGCCGCAGCAGATGTCGTATTGCCGGCAATCGAGCGAGGTCGATTTGGTGAGCCCGGTGACCGCGTGTTTGGTCGAGGTATAAGCGACTGAGAACGGCCGCGGCGCGTGCGCCGAGATCGAGCCGTTGTTGACGATGCGGCCGCCACGCGGGTTCTGCGCTTTCATGATCTTGATGGCTTCCTGCGTGCACAGGAACATGCCGGTCAAGTTGGTGGCGACCACCTTCTGCCAGGTCTCGAACGGCAGGTCCTCGAGCGGCACCGGCGGCGCGCCGATGCCGGNNTTCGACACGTCGGTCGGCACCGCCAGCGCCTGGGCGCCGAGCGCATTGATCTCACCGGCCACCTTGTCGAGCATTTCTTTGCGGCGCCCGGCCAGCGCCAGGCTGTAGCCGGCTTTCGCCAAGGCAATGGCCACCGCCCGGCCGACCCCGGTTCCGGCCCCGGTCACCAGCGCGATTTTCGCGGACGCAGTCATCGGCTTTCCTTCCCTGAATGTTTTCTGGATCAGGCAATATCACAAAAGGCCGCGCGCGCCATCCGTTCAGGGCGCACGACGTTTGCTAGGTAAGGAAGCCGTAGTTGGCCGCGACAAGCCCGGCCAAGACGAAACGCTCAGCCCGCCAGCGCCTGCGGCACGTCGATCGGCTGGAAGGCGGCCGGCGATTGCAGCCGGGCGGTGATTTCGGCGGCGGTCACCGCCCTGCCGAAGCGATAACCTTGCATGAAATGCACGCCGGCCGCGCGCAGGAACAGTTGCTGGTCGGCGGTCTCCACGCCTTCCGCCGTCACCTTCATGCCGAGGCCGCGGCCGAGGCTGACCACCGCGTGCACGATGGCGGCGGCGTCGGCGGCTTTTTCGATGCTCAGCACGAAACTGCGGTCGATTTTGAGCTTGTCGAAGGGCAGGCGGCGCAAATAGAGCAGGCTGGAATAGCCGGTGCCGAAATCGTCGAGCGCCAGCCGCAGGCCCAGCGCGCGCAGCCGTAGCATGCCGGCTTCCGCGGTGTCGACGTTGCCGAGCAGCACGCTTTCGGTGAGTTCGATCTCGAGCCGGGCCGGATCAAACTCGGTTTCGTTCAAGGTGTTTTGCACGACGTCGAAGAAATCGGTGCGGCGGAATTGCAGCGGCGACACGTTGACCGAGACGGTGAGGCCCGGCCAGGCCTTGCCGTCGAGGCAGGCCTGGCGCAGCACCCAGGCGCCGAGCTCGATAATCAGTCCGCTGTGCTCGGCGACGGCGATGAACTCGCTGGGCGGGATCTCGCCGCGGGTGGGATGCGTCCAGCGGCACAGCGCTTCGACGCCGACGACGGTTTCGCCGCTCTTGTTGACGATTGGCTGATAGAGCAGCCGCAACTGATGGTTCTCGATCGCCTCGCGCAGGTCGCCTTCCAGGAGCTTGCGGTTGCTGAGATCGGCATCCATCGCCGCATCGTAGATGCAGGCGCGGTTGCGGCCCTCGTTCTTGGCGCGGTAAAGCGCCATGTCGGCATAACGCATGATGTCGGCGGCGGTGCCGCAGTTGCGGTCGATGATCGCGATGCCGATCGAGGCGCCGATGACGATGTTCTGCCGGTTGATGGCGTAGGGCGCGCAGAGCGCGGCGATGATGCGCTGGGCGACCGCCGCCATCTTGGCGCTGTCGTCGCCGACCGAGGAAATCACCGCGAACTCGTCGCCGCCGAGCCGCGCCACCAGGTCGTCGCCGCGCAGCGCATGCGACAGCCGCAGCGTAACGTTGCGAATTAGCTCGTCGCCGACCGGATGGCCGAGCGTGTCGTTGACGTCTTTGAAATGGTCGAGGTCGATGTAGAACACCGCGGCCGCAGCCGAGCCGGCGCGCACCTCGTCGATCACGGCTTCCAGCCGCTCGCCGAAGAAGATGCGGTTGGGCAGGCCGCAGAGCGGGTCGTGCATGGCGAGATGACGCAGCCGCGATTCGCCGGCCGCGATCGCGACCGCGGTGCGGCGCATGTAGCGCAGCACGAAGGCGGCCAGCAGCGTGAAGCCGGCGAGCGCGACGGCGATGAACGGAATGACGCTGCTGACGATCTCGGCGCCGGGCTGCCTTGGCGTCCAGGCGAAGCGCACGATCGAATGGCCTTGCGGGCCGTCGAGCTCATAGGTCAAATCGCCCGGCGGCGCCGGCTCGTTTTCGAGCTTGCGCAGATGCGTCAACCGCAATTGCGAGGCGATGCCGGTGAGCGCGGCGTTGTCGATGAATTTCACCGACATCACGATCGGCGCCGCGTTGTCGCCGGCGGCGAGCAGACCGCCGACCGGGCCGACCGCGGCTGCGGCAATGACCGCGGGCCGGCCCGCCAGGCTGCGGATCACCGCGGCTTGCGATTGTGGCCCGTCTTCCCGCTCGCTCGCGTCGCTTAGGCGGAGGGCGCCGTGCAGGGCCGCGTTGCGCCCGCGCATAAAGGCGAGCACCGATTCCAGGTCGACCAGCGCCGAATCGAACCAGGAGGCGTCGAGGTCGCTGCGGCCGAGCTGCGAAAAGACCGGCTTGTTGCTGCCGTCGAAGATGAAGACGTAGTCGTGGTCGAAGTAGGTTTTCAGCCAAAGCCCGACGCGCTGCTTCGCCCAGATCGGATCGTAATTGACGCGGATGTTGCGGATCGCCTGCTCGGAGCCGGCGACGCTTTTGACTTCGCGCAGCACGCGTTCGCCGTAATTGCTCAGCGCGCGCGAGAACAAATTCTTTTCGTGCTGGACCGCGACTTCATCGGCGCGCTGGGCGGACGAGAGCACCGCGACGACGATGCAGACGATGGCCACGGCTACGATGACGCCGATCGGGACCACGACGCTTAGACGGGCGCGGTCCCAACTGGTGTATTTTTCATCGGATGCGCGTGGTCGAGCCACAGCCGGCAAAGTCGATCCCCTTAACCTATCCTGCCCATTGCACTTTTCAGGGCGGACCGTAGGGGCGAAAGCTTGCTTTTGGCTTTCCTTTTGCCCATTTCGCGGGCGGGCGGGCTCCGGTTGCCGCAATTCTGGCGGCGCTGTTAACCGGAGGTAAAAGCGTAACCCGGGATTTCAGCCCGGGCTGCGATAGGGCGGGCGTGGAATTGCGATATGGGCGGCGCGCAGGGCGGCCGACCAGCGTTCCCGCAGGTCCTGGAAATACGGCTCGCCCGGCTCGATCCGGTAGTTCACCTCAGAGTTGCAGGAATCACGGCGCACTACCAAGATGTCGATCGGCAGCCCGACCCCGAGATTGGAGCGCATGGTGGAATCCATGGAGATCAGCCCGATCTTGAGGCCGTCATAAAGGTCGGTGTCGAACCCGATGGCGCGGTCGAGCACCGGCTTGCCGTATTTGTGTTCGCCGATCTGCAGATAGGGCGTGTCGGTGGTGCATTCGATGAAATTGCCGGCCGAATAGATCATGAACAGCCGCAGCCGGCCGCCTTTGATCTGGCCGCCGAACAGGAAGGCGACGTCGTGATCGACCTCGGCGGCCTCCAGTGCCTGACCTTCGGCGCTTTGGATGTTGCGGATGGTGCGCCCGATGCGCTGCGCGGCCTGGAACATGGTCGGCGAATTCATCAAGGTTTCGATCTCGCCGGTTTCCGGATTTTGCACGCCCTCGGTGAGGATCGAGCGCACCGACTGGCTGAGCGACAGGTTGCCGGAGGAGGCGATCGCCATGATGCGCTCGCCCGGCTCGCTGTAGACGTGCAGCTTGCGGAAGGTGGATACGTTGTCGAGGCCGGCATTGGTTCGGGTGTCCGCGATCATCACCAGACCGTCCCGCACCAGTATTCCGCAGCAATATGTCATGTGATCCGACTGCTTCTTTTTACGGTCCGGCTTTTTCTTCCGCGACCCGGCCGCAGGGTTATAACTACGCGGGCCCATGTCCGGCAATGTCACGGCGATTGACCCCGCAACCTGGGTAGCTGTTTACGGGTATGGCCATGCCCCATCAGTTTTGCGCCTGCTGGCGCGCCTGGTCGACGTGCACCGCCACTTTGAGGGTTTCGCCGCTGCCGCCGAAGCGGGTGCCGCGCACCGGCGCCGCGCCGAGATAGTCCAGGCCGATGGCGACGCGCACATGGGCCTCGGTGGTGCCGATGCCGTTGGTCGGGTCGAAGCCGACCCATCCGAGGTGCTCGACATAGGCTTCGACCCAGGCATGGCCTGCGTCCTGCGCGGTCACGCCGTCGACGCGATAGAAATGTCCGCCGACATAGCGCGCCGGTATGCCGAGCTGGCGCGCCGCCGCGATGAAGATGTGGGTGAGGTCCTGGCAGACGCCGCGGCGCAGCGCGAAGGCTTCCGCCGCCGTGGTCGAGCTTTGGGTCGGGTCGATGTCGAAAGTTATCTCGCGATTGAGCGCGGTCATCAGCCCGTGCAGCAGGCCGAGCGGATCGCTGCCGGTGCCGGTGCGCGCGCTGTCGGCGAAATCGACGATGGCGGCGTCGGGCTGCGTCAGCGCGGTCTCGCGCAGGTACATGCCGGGCGGGAAGCGCTCGACCGCGCCGCTCACCACGCTTTTGGTATCGTGGGTATCGACTTCGCCCTCGACCGCGACCGACAATTCGCGGAACGGTCCCTCGGCGGTGAAGAAATGGCTGATGTTGCCGAAGGCGTCCTCGTGCTGGTGTAGCAGGCAATCCTCCGACAGATCGACGCGCCAGCTTACCACGTATTGGCCGTTGTGATTGCGCGGCGTGAGCCGCAGCATCTGGATCACGCTGTTGGGCGGCGTGTCGTAGCGATAGGTGGTCGCGTGGGAGATTCGAATTCGCATGCGCTCGCGGGGGCCAATTTTACCGGTGACGTTTCTAGCACAGGCTGCGCATGATCCCGAAAAGTGGGAACCGGTTTTCGGATCAGATCATGCGCAAGATCAATATCCTTTGCCCGCTTATAGCAGGAATTGCTCGGTGATGGCGGCGCCCATCCGGTTGTTTTCGGTGATGAATTCGCCGATGTATTCGTGCAGGCCGCGCTGGAAGATGCCGTCCATGCGGCTGTTCTGCAGGCGCGCCCGCATGCCGCGGGCCTGGCGCTGCGCCGGGCCCTGGCGGCCATAGGCGCCGCTGATCGAATCGAGATTGCGCACGATCGCCTCGTAGCAGGAGGCGAGTGAGCGCGGCATCTCCTCCTTCAGGATCAGCAGGTCGGCCACCAGCCAGGGCTGCAGGCTGTCGCGGTAGACCCAATGATAGGCGGTGAGCGCCGACACCGAGCGCAGGATCGCCGCCCACTGGAAATAATCGAGCGGGCCGCCCACGCGTTCGTTGTCGGGCAGCAGCAGATGATATTTCACATCGAGGATGCGCGCGGTGTTGTCGGCGCGCTCGAGATAGACGCCGAGGCGGGAGAACCAGTAGGCGTCGTTGCGCAGCATGGTGCGGTAGGCGGAGCCGTCGTAGCGCAGCGAGGATTCCTGCACCCAGCGCAAGAAGCGCGAGAATTCCTCGCGCGAGGCCGGGCCATTGCCGTAGCGCTTGAGCTCGAGCCAGGTGCCGTTGATGGCGTCCCACATTTCCACCGTCAGGGCGGTGCGCACGGCGCGCGCATTGCTGCGCGCGAGCTCGAAGCAGGAGCGGATCGAGGAGGCATTGGCGGTGGAGAAGGCGAGGAAGTCGGTGACGTTTTCCTCGTTGGCCTCCTCGTACTGCTTGAAGAAGGCGTTGGCGCAGCCGGCGGTGAGCACGGCGGATTCCCATTCGTTGCTGGAGCCGACATAGGCGAGGGGGAGCGCCGACAGCCGCTGCGTGGCGTCGAGAATGCGCGCGAGATATTCCGCCCGCTCGACGTAGCGGGACAGCCAAAAGAGGTTATCGGCGGTGCGCGAAAGCATGGCTATCCGTCCAACACCCAGGTGTCCTTGGTGCCGCCGCCCTGGCTGGAATTGACCACCAGCGAACCCTCTTTCATGGCGACGCGCGTCAGGCCGCCGGGCACGATGCGCGTGCCCTTGCTGCCCGTGAGCACAAACGGGCGCAGGTCGACATGGCGCGGCGCCACGCCTTGCTCGACGCAGGTCGGGCAGGTGGATAGCGCCAGCGTTGGCTGCGCGATGAAGTTTTTCGGCGCGGCCTTGAGCTTGAGGCGGAATTGCTCGATCGCGATCTTGCTCGCGGCCGGTCCGATCAGCATGCCGTAGCCGCCGGAGCCGTGCACTTCCTTGACCACCAGTTCGTGCAGATGCTCGAGCACATAAGCGAGATGCTCCTCCTCGCGGCAGCGCCAGGTTGGCACGTTCTTCAGCAGCGGTTCTTCGCCGAGATAGAATTTCACCACCGCCGGCATGAAGCTGTAGACCGCCTTGTCGTCGGCGATGCCGGTGCCGACGGCGTTCGCCATCGTCACGTTGCCGGCCTGGTAGGCGGACATCAGCCCGGCCACGCCGAGCGCCGAGTCGGGACGGAAGGTGAGCGGATCGATGAAGTCGTCGTCGATGCGACGGTAGATCACGTCGACCTTGCGCGGGCCTTGCGTGGTGCGCATGTAGACGAACTCGTCCTTGACGAACAAGTCGCGGCCTTCGACCAGTTCGACGCCGAGCTTGTCGGCCAGGAACGAGTGCTCGTAATAGGCCGAGTTGTAGACGCCGGGCGTCAGCATCACCACGTTGGGATCGCGCGCGACGCGCTCCGGCGCCACCGATTTGAGTGTGGCGAGCAATTGGTCCGGATAGTTCTCCACCGGCGCGATGCGGTGGCGCGCGAACAGTTCCGGGAACAGCCGCATCATGATCTCGCGGTTCTCCAGCATGTAGGAGACGCCGGAGGGCGTGCGCGCGTTGTCCTCGAGCACGTAGAAGGTGTCGGCATCGACCCGCACGATGTCGATGCCGGCGATGTGGATGAAAATGTCGTGCGGCACGCTCTGTCCGCTCATCTCGGGACGGAACGCCGGATTGCGGAAAACGAGATCGTCGGGCACCACGCCGGCGCGCAGGATCTCGCGCGCGCCATAGATGTCCTTGATGAACAGATTGAGCGCCTTGACGCGTTGCGTGAGGCCTTTTTCCAGCAAGCGCCATTCGGCGCCCGACATGATGCGCGGAATGACGTCGAAGGGGATCAGCCGTTCCTGGGCGTCGGCTTCGCCATAGACCGCGAAGGTGATGCCGATGCGGCGGAACAACAGCTCGGCTTCGCGCCGCCGGTAGTCGAGCACGTCGGGCGGCACCTCTTTGAGCCAGCGCGACAGCTCGCTATAGGCGGGGCGCACACCACCGTCGGCTTCCTTCATCTCGTCGAAGGCGGCACTCATCTCGGACCCCCAGCGCGCGGCCTTAAGGGCAACGCTCGACCGCGTCAGTTGTGCCCTATCCTTCATCGGGTGCGGGTCACGGTCATCCCTGCCGCTAATCTGCAAGCTTCAGGCCAAGAAAAACCCAGGAAAACTGTATATTTACGCCCGGCGGGGGCGTCCGCTTCTGCCTAAATAGTGGGCGGATAGCCCAAGCGGGAGGGGGTCATCACAGGCGGCGCCCGCCGGTGCAACTTGAGTGACCGGCGGGGCCACGCTAGGTGTTTAGCCGGGCTTAAAAAGGATTGCATGTCCGCCATGAGCGCTAGTCCTGAGCTTGTCACCGCGGCGGTCCTGGTCATCGGCGACGAGATCCTGTCGGGCCGCACCAAGGACAAGAATATCGGCTTCATCGCCGACTATCTGACCGCCATCGGCATCGACCTCAAGGAAGTGCGCGTGATCTCCGACGACGAGACCGCGATCGTCGACGCGCTCAACGCGCTGCGCAAGACTTACACCTATGTCTTCACCACCGGCGGCATCGGCCCGACCCATGACGACATCACCGCCGAATGCGTCGCCAAGGCGTTCGGCGTGCCGATCGATCATCACCCCGAAGCGGTCGCGATCCTGAAGGAGCGCATGGCTAAGATCGGCGGCGAACTCAACGAGGCGCGGCTGCGCATGGCGCGCATCCCGCACGGCGCCGCGCTGGTGAAAAACAAGGTCTCGGGCGCGCCCGGTTTCTGGATCGAAAATGTAATCGTCATGGCGGGCGTGCCGTCGATCATGCAAGCGATGGTCGACGAGGTGGCGCCGACACTGAAAACCGGCGCCAAGCTCCTGTCGGAGACGATCCGCGCCGACGCCAAGGAAGGCGACGTCGGCACCGAGCTCGGCGCCATCGCCAAGGCCAATCCGGACACCATCATCGGCAGCTATCCGTTCTTCGACGAGACGCTCGGCCCCAACACCAATATCGTGGTGCGCTCGCGCGATCCGCAAAAATTGCAAGACGCCAAAGGCGCGGTCGAGGCGATGCTCAAAACGGTGAAGGCGCAGCTGGCGGCGGCTGCGCGCTGATATTCATGCCGAAGCCGCCAGCCAGCCCGCCGCATCCGGAAAAGATCTTCCCCGTCTCGTGGGACCAATTCCACCGCGACTCGCGCGCGCTGGCCTGGCGGCTGCACGCCGCGGGTCCGTTCGATGCCGTCGTCGCCATCACGCGCGGCGGCCTGGTGCCGGCCGCGATCGTGGCGCGCGAATTGAATGTGCGGATCATCGAGACGGTATGCGTGGTGAGCTACCAGAATTACCAGAACGAGGGCGAACTGAAGGTGCTCAAAGGCGTGGCGCCGGAAGTGACCTCGATGCGCGGGCAAGGCAAGGGCGTGCTGATCGTCGACGACCTGGTCGACACCGGCAAAACCGCGCGCGTGGTGCGCGATCTGCTGCCCGCAGCGCATTTCGCCACCGTCTATGCCAAGCCGATGGGGCGGCCGCTGGTCGACACGTTCATCACCGAGGTGTCGCAGGACACCTGGATCTATTTCCCCTGGGATACCGGCCTGGCGTTCCAGCCGCCGATCCGCGAAGGTGGCGAGTAGCGACGATACAAGAGAAAATAAAAGACAGTAGGGAGAAACGACATGCTGACCCGACGCACCTTGCTAGCGAGCGCGAGCGCTTCCTTGCTGGCCGGGCCGGCCCTGGCACAATCCTATCCGACGCAGACCATCCGCATCATCGCCGGGTTTCCGCCGGGCGGGGGCATCGACCTCTCGGCGCGGCTGATGGCCGATCCGCTCAAGAACGCGCTCGGTCAGGCGGTGATTGTCGAGAACCGCACGGGCGCAGCGGGCATGCTCGCCGCCAACACGGTTGCCAAAGCGCCGCCCGACGGCCACATGCTGCTGATGGCGACCTCGGGCGAGATCGCCATCGCTCCGCATTTGTACAAGGAGAAGATGATCTACGATCCGCGGCGCGAGCTCGCGCCGGTCGCGCTCATCGGCGTGGTGCCCTGCGTGGTGGTGGTCGCGGATTCGACGCCGGTGCACAATCCGAAGGAATTGATCGCCTACGCCAAGGCCAATGCCGGAAAACTGTCGTTCTCGTCGTCCGGCGTCGGAAACCCGCAGCAACTGGCCGGCGAGCTGATGAACACCATGGCCGGCACCAATGTGCTGCATGTGCCCTATCGCGGCGCGGCGCCGGCGGTGACCGACGTTGCGACCGGCGCGGTCACCATGAGCTTCACCAGCCTGGCCGCGGCATTTCCGCTGATCAAGGGCGGCAAGCTGCGCGCGGTCGCCGTCACCTCGAAGGACCGCATGCCGCAACTGCCGGACGTGCCGCCGCTGTCGGAAGGCGCGCCGGGCTTGGCCGGCTACGAGTTGCTCAATTGGTTCGGCATGTTCGCGACCGGCGGCACGCCGCAGGCGATCGTCGACCGGCTGAATAGGATCGTGAACACCGCGCTCAAGGAACCGGCCATTGCCGACAAACTGGTGCCGCAGGGCATCGTGCCGCGACCGATGAACCCGGCGGAATACAAGAAGTTCGTCGCGGCGGAGAGCGAGAAATTCGGCAAGATCATCGTGCAGGCGAACATTAAACTGGCCAACTAGCCGCTATTTGGGTGTATTCTCCGCGGTGCTCTTCGGGAGGGAAGCCGATGAACGTCAAGCCCAACACGCAAGGCGTCAATCCTGTTCAAGATTCGCCGATCGCAGAACTGCTGTCGCGCGTGGTGCGCGCCAAGGACATGCCGTGGCAGAAGATGCGGTTTCCCGGCTGCGAAATGAAGACGCTGCTGTTCGATCCCAAGAGCGGGCTCGCCACCATGCGGATGGCGCCGGGCGCGGTGCTGCCGGATCATGAGCACGTGCTGATCGAGCAGACCTACGTGCTGGAAGGCTCGCTAGTCGACAAAGAAGGCCCCGACGCCGGCATCGAAGTCGGCGCCGGCGAATTCGTCTGGCGGCCGGCCGGCAGCCGGCACACCGCCTGGAGCCCGAAGGGCGGCATGTTCATCGCCATGTTCCAGATCCCGAACAAGTTCTTCGAGAAGGACGGCCGCGTGGTGGATGCCGGCGGCAAGGACTGGGATCCGGCCTGGAGCGCTTTATTACCGAAGTAAATGCTCGCGCCGCGCGTGGCTGACCCCGCGCATCCGGCGCGGGGGTGAAGCTTGCCACGCGGACGTGGCGGAATGGTAGACGCAAGGGACTTAAAATCCCTAGGAATGTTTTCCGTCCGGGTTCGAGTCCCGGCGTCCGCACCAATCTTCGAGCGAGTAGGGTGCCAAGCAGCAGGCGATGGCGAAACCAATTTGGTTGAGGCCCTGTGCCTCGGGATGGGCGTTCGCCCGCGCGCTGTGAACTCTTTCACGCCCAATGCGAACATTCTCCGAAAATAGAACGCCTACGTCCAGAGCTGCGGCAGGGAAGGGCGACGCTACGCTTCTATGTCAACCGAATCCGCTCAAGGTAAATGATCAATTAATTGCGCAATCTTCATCAGTCCGCGAGATTCTGCCGCGTGGAAAAATAGATTATTAACATTTTATGAGCATCTTTTCTCCTAAGAATTGGAATTGGACCCGTACCACGGTTGATACATTTGGTCTTTATTGATCGATGCTCGCGCGTAAACGTGCCACCGCAATTTGGCCTTGGCTACAATGCGTATTGCCGGTCGCAGGAGCTTATAGCGAAATACGGGGTTCGGCCTGACAACGGGTAGACCGGCCGTAGAAGGGATCGCGCTAGCGATGTTTCGAAATTTAGCGAAATATTTTCGGCGCCGCGCGAGAGATATCTCTCGATTCTGCTTTGCACAGCATGGTGCAACAGCTGTTGAATTCGCCATAATCGCCCCAGCCTTCTTTGCGATGCTCATTGCCATACTTGAAACAACTCTATTTTTGTTTGCCCAGCAGAATTTGCAAACCGCGGTTATGCAGGCTGGTCGCCTCTTTATGACCGGAAGTGCGCAGAATAGCGCTATGACTCAAAGTCAATTTCTAAATACCGTCTGTCCAACGGTTCAGGCGCTCTTTAATTGCAATAATTTGATGATCAATGTGCAAAGCTACGAGGACTTTGTCAGCGCCAATGCATCGGCACCAACGTTGACGTACAACGGCCAAGGGCAAGTCACGAATAACTGGTCATACAGCCCCGGCGCCCCGGGCCAAGTTATGGTCGTACAGCTTATTTATCAGTGGCCGGTTATTAGCGGACCCCTTGGATTTTCGCTGTCCAATCTTCCGGGCAGCGCCATCGAGATGATGGGGGTTACTGCCTTTCGGGTAGAGCCGTATTGATGATATCAAGACTCGCAACCATCTATCGGCGCTTTATCGCATCGACGCGCGGCGTCGCCGCGATTGAATTCGCGATGATTATGCCAGTGCTTATGGTTATATTCCTTGGATCATATGATGGCGGACGTGCAATTGCCATTTACATGAAAGTACGATCGGCGACTTACACGCTAGATGCAATCACCAATCAATATACAACGATCCAATCTTCGGACATGCAGGCAATAGTAGGGGCGACCTCCGTGGTGCTCGCACCGTATTCAAGTACGCCCGTTGTCGTTGTCATTTCGCAAATAAAGATAAACACCGGTGGCAAGGCTACGGTCAGCTGGAGCTACGCGCTCAATGGCACTCCTCTTGCGCAGGGATCTACGGCGACCATTCCAGCGGGCCTTGTTGCGTCAGGCAACACGTGCGGCACGTATCCGTGTTACCTAATCTTTGGCCAGGTGAGGTATACGTATACGCCGCTGTTCGGTTTTTTTGGGAGCGGCGGAATCACTCTTGCGGATAGTCTGTATGTTACACCGCGAAGTAGCGCTTGCATTTTCTACCCCCCAGGAAATGTCCCCCCATGCTGAGGTCTGCCTCCCCATTTTTGGACTAGGNNCTAGGACTTAATTGGAAACGGGTGTGGCCGATTTGACGCGGCGCCACGAGGTTCGCCCTAATCAGATTTTCGCTCCGTCGTATCCGTGGATGGCAGAACTCTAATTTGATACGTGAGCCGTGCTCACAGCCTGCTCGAACATCGTAACCAGCGCGCTCGTGATGTCCGCAGGGGTTGTCGCGGTATAGAAGAAGTTGGGCGAAGCACAAGACTGAAGATCTGGAGGAATATACGGAATGTTATTGTTGGCGTATATGTCTTCGCTGTTGGCAAAGGTGGTTGCGTACTGGATCGGTTCATAAGGAATATAAAGAACTGCGATCGTTATGCCGCGGTTTTTGAGCGTGGTGCAAAGTGACGTATCGACAACAGTCGCGGAATTGCTTCCTGACCAGTTTCCGCTCCATTGAGTTTGGTAGTTTTGGGAGCCATCGGTGATAACAAACACATAAGGCAGAGCATTGGATGAGCTGCCTCCGGTTCCGACTGAGGTAATGAGGTTGTTCATGTCGGGAAAGGCATTCTCGAAATGCGTGCCACCGGATCCAAGGTTTGAATTGACTCCGGTGTCCAACAGCGTCGCGAGTTGTGCGGCCGCATAGTTGATCGTGCCAGGGGTGCTCGCCGATCCGGTAAGGTTCGTGGTTAGAGGGAAATAGGAATAGAGATACTGGATGAACGGATACAGCCCCACCTGGAATTGATTTGATACCTTTGCGGCCGTCTCACTGGCGGCTGCAGTTGCCAGCAGTGTGTTCACGGCATAGCCGACGGCGTCGGCGCGCAATTGGATGCAAGAGGTGGTACCATCAGTTGAACAGGAGGTAACTTGGCTATGGTTCCAATTTACATTGTTCCCATTGAGGCTTCCTGACGCGGGCGTCGTCCCCAAACGCGAAATGATAAAGCCTTGGCAATATCCACCCGGGTTTGCGTTTGTTGCGGTACCCACGGCGGGGATGGCTCCTTGCTCTGACTGCGGGCAAGCCCCTTGCGCGGTAAAATGACAGGCGAATGTGCAACCGTTGGGATAGAGAGTGAAGTTGTCGGGATTGACGGCCATCAGTCTTGTCTGCTCTGCGGTCGTCGACGGGAAGCTCATTGACCCGGAGACGTCGAGCATCAGGTAGAAATTGATGAAGGTGGGCATCGTGTAGGCCGACGTGGATGTACCCGTTATCGTAACGTTTGGCTTACCGATGATGCCCATGAAGTAGGTGGAAACTTGAGTCGAAAAAGATACAGTTGTACTAACGACTTGTCCGGCCTTTGTAACGGAAACCGTTGGAGTCACACTCGAAAAGCCTGTAGGCGCATTTGCCCCGAAAAAATTGGCTGCGTAAGTTGAACCGCCTGACACGGTTCCATTGCCCGTCATTTTCTTGGCAGTGGCAATGACCGGCGAATTAACGGAGACGGTTGCGAGGCTCGCCGCGTCGGCGTCCGCCTGCAGCTTGGTCCGGATCATCGACGCATTCGTATAATCGATAACGCAACCGACTGCGCAGAGTAGCGGAAGAGCTGAAACTGCAGTTATTATCGCTACATTTCCGCGTGTATTGGATTGGAAATTGGAGATCAGCGCCCGCATCGGCGCGAACCGAGCGCTAAATCGAAGCGATCTTTGTTTGATCCAGCGTTTCATGAAGGGACCCCATTCTATCGATGTTGGTTCAGGCTTGCTGCTCTGCGCGTTTTCTTGGATCAAAGCTCCGATGTTTCAGTGTTCATCGTCGCTCCGCATTGGCCGGCTGGCACAATGCTCGCGGTCGCGCGGTGCTGGATGCCAGCTCGCCATGGCAGACCTCGAAGTTTCACTATTTCCATTCGCTAAGGCGAGCATATTATCTGAGTCGCGTGGTAGCCCAACCACTTTAGACTTGAACGGTTCCGGCCGCTGTGATTGATCCGCCATCAAAGCAATATGCGCTCGTTTCCGTTATTAGCTCGCGTGATCGGGTTGCTGCATTTGAACGATCTTGTTAACTGAAATCACGCTACTCGCTGGCCCGGATGTCAAAGCGCATTGTTACGCTGCTAGGATCATGACGTGACGCACTTGCCGGGGACGCCAAATAGGTTGCAATGCGCGGGGCCGGGGAGGCATGGCGAGCATGGTGCGCAGCGCATGGCACACTCGCTGCATTTGAATGACCTCGTTAGGACTTAAGATTAACGGCTTGTTCAGAGAACTCACCAATAATTCTTTCTATTACGGGGTTTGAGCTCAGTAGGCAGTCGATGTCGAATATTGGATTGATTGTGTTCTTTACTGCTGAGGTTTTTTTGGTCTTTGTTGTGCACGAGCTCGGCCACCTCCTGACTGCTCGTTATTTTGGTGTTCGTGTCCTGAACATCTCGGTGGGACTTGGGCCTGAGATCGTTGGACTTACTGACCGGTTTGGGACGCGTTGGTCGCTTGCTGCGATCCCCTTCGGAAGCTACATAAAAATGATCGATAAGGAGCAATCATCAACAAGCGCCTCAGCAATCGCACGAGCAGAAATTGGCAACAAATCGGAGTCGCTATCGTCCCGCTCGCGTGTTCAAAGAGCTGCGATTTATGGTGCGGGATCGGCGGCTAATATTCTGTTCGCACCGGCAATGTATGAATTGGCCCAGCTCTATTTTGTGGGCACTCTAGCATGGCCGAGCGCAATCGATCCCGCTTCTATAATGACGTTGGGCTGTGGTTTATACTCTCTCTGCGTTGGATTTTTTAATTTGCTACCGATTCCTCTGCATGATGGTGGAAAACTGATGGTGCTGGGCGTCGAATGGTTTCGCGGAATTCAAACTTCATAGCCGGGCTTCTCAGCTCATCGCGTGAAATCGCGTGTCACTGGCCACCTAGGTTTAAATGATGCCCGCTTATGATGAGTGTGTAAGTCAATTTGAAAAAGTGCGCGTAAAACTTACACAGTTTGTTACACATACGCATTTGTGCCAAAGGCAGATGTTCCAACGAAACACGCCCGAGATTGGTGCTATTAATACCAATTCGTGTTGCTCGCGACCTATCTGCGGCGTCGACGCGGGATTGTCACGCCGTCCACGTGTTTGATTCGACTCGCCTTCCGTTGCGGGCATCGCCGTACAACGTCGGCAATATGAGTCACGATTTCCGAGTTTTGGTATAAGCTGCTGAGCGTGCTGTCAGGGCTTTGGTATCGTCGCCCACAAGACGGTCAGGCGAATTGCCGCGACCAATGATCAAGATCGCATTGCGAAGAATAATTATGACGCGTTCATTTGGTTAATGGTTACTTGCCAACCGCGTTTCGATCCCGTGCGATCGGCTACGGGAAACTACGTAGCAGATTTGGTAAACCTATATTTGCACACATGCGCGACGATTCAATTTGGGGCTGCAATCACGGCGCGCCTGGAGAGAGTGATCTACTCAACCGTTTCAAAGCCAAACCGATCCAATATTTTAGAGAATCATTTACGCAAACGATTGATTGAGCAGCATCCAATAGAAAGCTCAAACAAATATCACTTAAAACCTAGCTCCAACATTAACAAACTGGTTCGGGCGAATGTCAGTTCTTGCCGACCGATCGAAGTTTCGGTTTTTGGTTGCCATTGCCGCTGGTCTTCTTGCAGCCGCAGTGCTTGCGATCGGCCTGACGGTTTGGTGGCTTCGCTCGGATGAGATAGGTGACGCGACCAGGGATACCGGCAATCTAGCCACCGTGCTCGCTGAGCAAACTAATCTCGCGGTTCAATCGATCGATGTTGTGTTTAATGAGATTCAAGAACGATTAGAAAACCTCGGTGCGAGCACCCAAGATAATTTTGGTCATCTCGAGCATGACAGGACCACGCATCAATCACTAACAGACAGCTTGTCGCAATTATCGCAGGCTGCACTCATCGCGCTGATTGACAAGAATGGACGGGTGGTGATTACCACCCAAAGATGGCCAACGCCGTCGATTGACCTTACTAACCGGGATTATTTTCAGCATTTTAAGAATAGTGACGACAAAGGCATCTACGTCGGCAATCCCGTCGCCGATCACACCAGTGGGCTGGAAACGATTTTCTTCGCGAAACGAATCAACGATTCCAACAACGAATTCCTCGGTTTGATCGTGGTTGGTGTCAGGGTCACCTATTTTCAACGTATCTACAATTCTATTACGTCGCTGCCCGATCAGAGTTTTCTGCTATTGCGCAATGATGGGACGGTGATTCTGCGCTACCCTGACCCTAAAGACCGGGGCGGCGAGATGATGCCGGAAGGATCGCCTTGGCACCTATTGGTTTCGCAGGGAGGCGGAGCCTATCGATCGCCCGGGTATTTTGATGGTAGGGCACGTCTGGTCGCCGTCCGCCCACTATCGGATTACCCCCTCGTCGTCGACGTCAGTGTTTCGGAAACCGCGGCGCTCGCAGGCTGGCGCAACCATGCACTAACGATCGGGATTGGCGCGCTATTGATGATTATTTGCTCCGTATTTCTTCTTAGGGCATTGACCAATCATACCAAGCGTCTTGTTGGTTCCGAAGCGGCGNNTCGTCTGCAATCGACGATACCTCGAAATGTATGGTCTATCGCCAGATATCGTAAAGCCTGGCTGCACCCTCAGTGAACTTCTCAATTACCGTGTCGCGGCTGGCGCTTTTTTTGCCGATGATCCCGAGCGATACATGAGCGAGTTGGTGACGGCCGCACAGCAAGGAACGAGCATAAGCAAGATCACAACCCTGCACGATGGGCGCATTATTTCAGTTATCAACCAGCCGGTCGCAGGCGGCGGCTGGGTTGCCACCCACGAGGATGTAACCAACAAAGTCAAAGCCGATGAAGCAAAAAAGGAGCAACAGCGTCAGCGCGATGCTGCCCTAAGCAACATGTCGCAGGGCCTTGCGATGTTTGATGCGTCGGCCCGGCTTGTCGTCTGCAATCAGCGCTTTCTCAAAATGTACGGTTTGCCATCAGAAATCGTAAAGCCAGGCTGCCTATTTCGAGGTGTTATTGCTTGCCGCATCAAAAACGACAATTTTTTTACTGATGACATCGAGACATTCATCAGTGATCTACGGGCTAAACTGGACCGTGGAATGACCGTAAAAAAGTTTTCGAACTTGCGCGATGGGCGCATTATTTCGATTGTCGACCATCCGACCGCAGACGGTGGATGGGTAACCACCCACGAAGACGTCACCGAATTAAGGCGAGCGGAGGAGCGCATCTCCTATGCGGCGCACCATGACGCGCTGACCGACCTGGCAAATCGCACGCAGTTCGGTGTGCAGCTTGACCGGGCACTTAAGCGCCTTGGCCGTGGCGAGCATTTTGCGGTGCTCTACCTCGACCTCGATAATTTCAAGTTCATCAACGATACGTTCGGACATTTAAGCGGCGACGAGCTGCTGAAGGCAGTTGCTGGCCGGCTGCAAAACTGTGTCAGAAAGCTGGATACTCTTGCGCGCTTGGGAGGCGACGAATTCGGTATTATTCAGACCGCCGTCGAGCAGCCGTCGGATGTCGCTTATCTGGCAGTGCGAATCCAAGAAGCCCTCAGAGAACCATATGACATTGCCGATCACCGCATCATCGTGGACGCCAGTATCGGCATTGCCATGTCTCCAGACAACGGTGTTGAATCAGAGCAGCTGTTGAAGAGCGCAGATTTGGCCATGTATCAAGCTAAAGCCAATGGGCGGGGCACGTTTTGCTTCTTTGAGCCGGAGATGGATACGCGTGTAAAGGCGCGGAGCGCGCTGGAATTCGAATTACGCCAGGCAATCATGTGCGGACAATTCGAGCTTCACTATCAGCCGGTCGTCAATCTCCGCGATGGCACCATCACCGGCTGCGAAGCACTTCTGCGCTGGTACCATCCCGAACGTGGCATGATCTCGCCTGCGGAGTTCATCCCGATCGCTGAGGAGACTGGCCTCATCGATCAGCTTGGCGACTGGGCGCTGAGAACAGCCTGCGCCGAAGCCGTGAGCTGGCCGGACAACATCAAAATTGCGGTCAATGTCTCGCCGGTTCAATTCAGAAATCAGGCTCTAGGATTGACGGTCATCGGCGCTCTTGCGGCGTCGGGCCTGCCAGCACGCAGGCTGGAACTGGATTACCGAGACGGCTATCATTCATGACGAGGAGGCAACGCTCGGTAAGATAGCTCAGCTGCGGGAGATTGGCGTGCACATTTCGTTGGATGATTTCGGCACCGGGTACTCTTCGCTGAGTTATCTGCAACGTATTCCATTCGACAAGATCAAGATAGATCAATCCTTCATCGAGAATGTCGCGGACAACGAGGTTTCTCTCGCCATTGTGCAAGCAGTCATTACAGTTGCCAAAGCACGCAATGTCATCACCGTTGCGGAGGGCGTCGAGACCGAACAGCAAAGGGAATTGCTCCGGATGTTGGGCTGCTCCGAGATGCAAGGCTACCTGTTTAGCCGCCCGGTGCCTGTACAGGACCTATTTCAATTCTTTCCAACGCGCGCTCAGAGGGCAGCGGGCCCGGCGAGTGCGGCATAATTATCCGTAAATGTCTCCATTTACCGCGAAAGCGAAGTTCGGCTTACTTGCTACGCGGACAAAAATCCGGGTCCCAATCTTCGCGGGGTAAGCATAATCAGGCGATCATGTCGGCGTAGCTGAAAAGTGGTCGAAACTTACACAGTTTCCTACACATAAGAATAAAGTCTACGAAATTATACCATGATATCAAATAGATGGTTTCAGACGAAAAACACTTAAAATCCCTAGGAATGTTGTCCGTCCGGGTTCGAGTCCCGGCGTCCGCACCAGCATTTTGCCGTTATTGTCGGGCTTGCTATGATGTTCATGCCTTTGCGCTTGCCTTTGACCGCATTCTTTGCCGCCGCGCTGGCGGCCGGCGCGCTATCCGGATGCGGTACGTCGGACGACAAGATGGCGTCGTTTCTGGTCGCGCCAGGCAAATACGTGCTCTACGGCTGCGAAGACATCGCGCGCGAGACGAAAACGACAATGGCGCGTCAAAAAGAACTGCAACAATTGATGGCGAAAGCCGGCACCGACACCACCGGGCGGCTGATCGGCGAAGCCACATATGGGACGGACCTCGCCACGACGCGCGGCCAGATGAGGGATTTGAGGGCCGCCGCCGCCGAAAGGAAATGCGATTTCGTGCCGGGCGCCGACGCCGCGCCGGCGGCTGACCCAAAAATCCACTGAAGGCTCGGCAGCGCCGCGATTTATAGCGCGCGGCGGATCACCGCGAGCGATCCGTCGGCGAGGCCGACCGCGATCGCCGGGGGCCCTGAACTTTCGGCAACCAGTCCGAGATTGGTGACGGCCTTGGCCGGCAGCGGCACGCTGGCGATCTCGCGTGGCTTCGGCGCAAAGCTGACGACGCGCAGGCGGCTGCGGTCGAGCGAAGGCGCAACGATATCGGCGATGCCGTCGCCGTCGAAGTCGGCCAGCGCCGCCATGTCGATCGCGCGCGTGCCGGCGATATGATTGGCGATGTCGGGAAGCTCGGCGGTCTTTCCCAAGGCGCCGTCGCGCCAGCTCCACAATTCGAGCGATCCGATGACGTGCGGCTGGCGCACCAGCGCGATGCCAATTGTGCCGCCGCCGGTGAAATCGGCGATGCCGGCGGGATCGAGCCAGGGATGGGGCTGCCCAAGCGGCGGCGCCTCGGCGACGATTTCATACTTGCCGCGGCGCTCGGCGATCACCGCCAGGCTGGAGCCGCGCTTGAGATAGGATTTCACCACGACGATCTCGTCATGGCCGTCGCGGTCGAGATCGGCGAGCCGCGGCTCAAGATCCTCGAACACGGCATCGTCCTTGAGCCGCACGGTCTGGCGTTTGCCGTCGCGGGTTTCGATTACCAGGCTGCCGGCCTCGATCTTGTTGCCGAGGATGCCGTGATCGTAACGCGTGGTCGGTTCGGCCAGCCAGGCGCGGGCGATGTCGTCTTTGCCGGTGGTGACCTTGGCGTCGGGCAGGGCGCCGTCAGGCGGCCTCGGCTGCGCCGCTACGTCGACGAAGGTGAGCGAGATGCGCTCGCCCGTCAGCACGATTTTACCACAGCCCGCCGGCGTTGACCTGCGTCTCGCCCGCGACGGTTTCGATCCCGCTGACGCGGGCCGGCGCGTCGACGTGGCTGACGCGCCATTCGGCGGCTTGCGCATTTTGGGCGGCGCCGGCCCAGGCCGCGACGCCCACTGCAAGGAGGAGACGCTTCATGCGCTCCCTCTCTACAACGCGGTGCGGCGCAACCGCAACGCGTTGCCGACGACGCTGACGGACGACAGCGCCATCGCCGCCGCGGCGATGATCGGGGACAGCAAAATGCCGAAGGTGGGATAGAGGATGCCTGCGGCAATCGGCACGCCGGCGGAATTGTAGATGAAGGCAAAGAACAGGTTCTGCCGGATGTTGCTCATGACCGCCTTGGACAGCGCGCGCGCCTTGACGATGCCGGTGAGGTCGCCCTTGAGCAGCGTGATGCCGGCACTTTCGATTGCCACGTCGGTGCCGGTGCCCATGGCGATGCCGACTTGGGCGGCGGCGAGCGCCGGCGCGTCATTGACGCCGTCGCCGGCCATGGCGACGATCCGACCTTCGCGGGCGAGCTTCTCGATCACGGCGCTCTTCTGATCGGGCAGGATTTCGGCTTCGACGTTTTCAATGCCCAGGCATTTGGCGACCGCGAGCGCGGTGGTGCGGTTGTCGCCGGTGAGCATCACCACGCGCACGCCGGAGGCCACCAGCGTCTTGAGGGCCCCCTGTGTGGTGGATTTGATCGGGTCGGCAATGGCGATGACGCCGGCGAGCTTGCCGTTGACGGCAAGAAATATCGCGATCGCGCCGTCCTGGCGCAGGCGTTCGGCTTCGGCGGCGAGCGCCGCCGTGTCGATATTGAGTTCGGCGAGGAATTTCGCGCTGCCGAGCGCGAGCCGCTTGCCCTCGACCATGCCTATAACGCCTTTGCCGGCCGGTGCGTCGAAGCCGCGCACCGGCGCCAGATCGAGCTTGCGCTCGGCGGCAGCGGCGACAATGGCCGCCGCCAGCGGATGTTCGCTGCCGCGCTCGGCGCTGGCGGCTAAACGCAGCACCTGCGCCTCGTCGAAGCCGGTGTGCGCCACGACCGCCGCAACCTTCGGCTTGCCTTCGGTGAGCGTGCCGGTCTTGTCCACCACCAGCGTGTCGACCTTCTCCATGCGCTCAAGCGCCTCGGCGTTCTTGATCAGCACGCCTTCCTGCGCGCCGCGGCCGACGCCGACCATGATCGACATCGGCGTGGCGAGGCCAAGGGCGCATGGGCAGGCGATGATCAGCACGCTGACCGCCGCCACCAGCCCGAAAGCGAAGCGCGGCTCCGGCCCGAACGTCGCCCAGGACGCGAAGGCGACAAGCGCCACCGCGATCACCGTCGGCACGAACCAGCCGGCGACGCGGTCGGCCAGGCGCTGGATCGGCGCGCGGCTACGTTGCGCCTTCGCCACCATCTGCACGATTTGCGACAGCAGCGTGTCGCGGCCGACTTTGTCCGCGCGCATGACGAAGCTGCCGCTGCGATTGATGGCGCCGCCGATCACGCACGAATCTTTTTCCTTGCTTACCGGCATGGATTCGCCGGTCACCATGGATTCATCGAGCGAGGAGCGGCCTTCGAGCACGACGCCGTCGACCGGCACCTTGTCGCCGGGGCGCACGCGCAACTTGTCGCCGACCACGACGGCGTCGAGCGCGACTTCCTCGTCGCTGCCGTCGTCCTTGACGCGGCGCGCGGTCTTGGGCGCGAGATCGAGCAGAGCGCGGATCGCGCCGGAAGTGGCGGCGCGCGCGCGCAGTTCGAGCACCTGGCCGATCAGCACCAGCACGGTGATCATGCTGGCGGCTTCGAAATAAACCGCAGGCGCGCCGCCGTGACCGCGGAAGGCTTCCGGAAAAATGCCGGGCGCGAAGGTCGCGATCACGCTGTAGACGTAGGCCACGCCGGTGCCCATGCCGATCAGCGTGAACATGTTGAGGTTGCGCGTGACCAGCGACTGCGCGCCGCGCACGAGGAACGGCCAGCCGGCCAACAGCACCACCGGGGTGGCGAAGGCAAACTGAATGTAGTTCGCCAGCGTCGGAACGACCCAATCGTGCGGCCCGACAAAATGGCCGCCCATTTCCAGCACCATCACCGGCAACGCCAGGACCAGGCCGATCCAGAACCGGCGCGTCATGTCGGCGAGTTCGGGATTGGGGCCGCTGTCGGTGGTGGCGGCTTCCGGCTCCAGCGCCATGCCGCAGATCGGGCAGGCGCCCGGGCCGATTTGCCGGATCTCCGGATGCATCGGGCACGTGTAGGTCGCGCCTTCGACCACCGGCTCGGGCGCGCGCGGGCCGAGATATTTCTGCGGATCGGCGATGAATTTGGTGCGGCAGCTTGGATTGCAAAAATAATAGGTGTGGCCGTGATAATCGGCGCGATGCTTGGCGGTATGCGGGTCGACCGTCATGCCGCAGACCGGATCGATGACGCCGCCG
>PMAF01000146.1:0-18258 GCA_003152455.1 Hyphomicrobiales bacterium | reverse complement strand
ATGGTCGAGGACGAGCGCTACTGCATCGACATCGTAACGCAGATCGGCGCGGTGCGCGCCGCGCTGCGCCGAGTCGAGGAGGAAATCCTGCGCGACCACGTCACGCATTGCGTGGCGCACGCGATTGCGAGCGGCGACAAGGCCGACCAGCGGCGCAAGGTCGCCGAACTGATGGACGTCATGGGNNNNCCCGGCGCGCGCTCGCTCATGCTCGCTTGGCCGGGACAACAGCAAAATATTCTCAGCCGAATTTCTTCCGCGCCAGCGCCGCTCCGGCGCCGAGCGCGATCAATTTAGCCTCGGCAATATCCCGCCGCATCGGCGCCATGCCGCAATTGGTGCAGGCGACGATGCGTTCCTTCGGCACAAATTTCAAAACATCACCGATCGCGCCGGCGATTTGCTCGGGCGTCTCGACCGTGTCGGTGGCGACGTCGATGACGCCGATCAGCACGTCTTTGCCGTCGAGCAGCGACAGGAGCTTCAGCGGCACGCGCGAATTGATCGCCTCAAGCGAGACCTGCTTGACGCGGCTCTTGGCGAGCGCGGGAAAAATCTTTTCGTATTGCCGCCACTCGCCGCCGAGCGAATTCTTCCAGTCGATGTTGGCCTGGATGCCGTAGCCGTAGCAGATGTGCACGGCGGTGGTGCAGGTGAGTCCGTCGATGGCGCGATGCAGCGCCTCAATGCCCCAGCCGGGCACCTCGTCCACGAACACGTTGAAAGCCGGCTCGTCGAACTGGATGACGTCGACGCCGTCAGCCTGCAAGGCGCGCGCTTCCTGGTTGAGCAGGTCGGCGAAGGCAAAAGCCATCTTCACCTTGTCGCCGTAGTGCGCGTCGGCGATGGTGTCGGAAATCGTCATCGGCCCCGGCAGCGTGATCTTCAATGGGCGCTTGGTATGGGCGCGGGCGTGGCGCGCTTCGGGTTGATGCACGCGACCCTTGAGCGAGAGCGTGCCGCGCACCACCGGCACCATGGCTTTGTAACGGTCGGCGCGGATGCCCATCTCGACCTTGTGGGCGGTATCGATGCCGTCGACGAATTCCAGGAAGCCGTGCACGAAATGCTGGCGCGACATTTCGCCGTCGCCGACGATGTCGATGCCGGCGTCCTCCTGCAATTTGATCGCAAGCACAGTGGCGTCGAGCTTGCCCTGCGCGAGATCGCCGCCGGAAAGCCGCCACTGCGGCCAAAGTTTATTCGGCTCCGCGAGCCAGGACGGTTTCGGCAGGCTGCCGGCGATGGTTGAAGAAAAAATCATGTCGGTTGGCTCGCGAAACGTTCGGGCGGTTTCCAAGTATAGAGCCAGTCGTAACGGCTGAGCAGCTTTTCTCCGCCCATCGCGCGCATGGCGAGATTGCGGACCAGCGCCTCGGGGCCGCTCAGCCCGTAGATGCGGCCTTGGTTGCGGGCCGCCTGTTGAGCGCGCGCGGTGCGATGCCAGCGGGCGCCCTCGTAAGCGCGTAGCGCGTCGGACGGATCGTCCAGATATTTCCCCAGCATATCTGCGAGTACCGCGGCGTCCTCGATCGCCATGCCGGCGCCTTGCGCGAGAAACGGCACCATCGGGTGGGCGGCGTCCCCGATCAACGTCACCGGGCCGCGACCGCCGTAAAACGGCGCCTTGCGGTCGTAGAGTGCCCACTTCAGCCACTGGTCCGGGATCGCGATCAGCGCGCGCGCCTGTTCCGCCCACGACCAGCGCGCGAAATGGCGCAGGATCTCGGCGCGGTTGCCGGCGGCCGTCCAGCCGGTCTCTTGCCATTCGTCGTGCACGATGGCGACGATGTTGATGAGACGGCCGCCTTTGACCGGGTAGTGCACGAGATGAGCGTCGGGCCCGAGCCACAGATGCACCAAAGGCTGGCGGAATTCCTCCGGCACCGCGGCGGCCGGCACCAGCGTGCGCCAGGCGGTGCGGTGGCGAAAGCGCGGCGGGAGGCGCGCCCGCATTTGCGCGCCCAGCGTCGACCACACGCCGTCGGCGCCGATCAGCGCGACGCCGCGTTCGTCGACGACGCGCCCGGCGTTGCGCGCCTGCACCGTGATGCCGTTGGCGTGGACGGCGAAGTCCTCGACGCGGGTGGCGAGCTTGACTTCGATGTCCTGCGTGGTCTGCGCGGCGTCGGCGAGCGCCGATTGCAGGTCGCCGCGATGAATCGTCCAATAGGGCGCGCCATAGCGGCGCTCGGCGTCGCCGCCGAGCGGCATGCGCACGATCTCGCGGCCCGAGCCGCCCGCCATCACGCGGATCGCTTGCGGCGTCATTGCCAACGGCTGCAATCGTTCGCGCAGGCCGAGCGCGATCAGCACGCGGGTGGCGTTGGGCGAGAGTTGGATGCCGGCGCCGGTCTCTTCGATTTGCGCGGCCTTTTCGAGGACGGTCGTGCGCAAGCCGGCGCGCGCCAACGCTAGCGCCGCCGTTAGACCCGCGATGCCGGCGCCGGCGACGATGACGTGACGCGCGGACGCCAAGGCTCAACGCTCCGATCTTGGGACTTTAGGCGGCGGCGGTGACCTGCAAGGCGCATTCCGCCGGCCGGGCCGTGTGCGGATCGAGCGCCGGGTCGAAACGGTAAAGCGTCGAGCAATAGGGACAGATGATTTCGCTGTCTTCGCCCATGTCGAGGAACACGTGCGGATGATCGTAGGGCGGCGTGGCGCCGACGCACATGAACTCCTTGGCGCCGATCTCGATCACCGGCACGCCGGGATCGTTATGGAAATGGGGGACGACGTGCTCCGCCATTGGGAACCCTCTATTACCGGAATCGTGGCGATTTCTGCGGCACCATAGCGAGGCGGCCGCCGCGTGCCTAGAGCCATTTCGGCTGACGAAAATCGCAAAACGGCGCGGCGCTCGATACCCAATGCACGCGCGGGTCTGCATTGCCCTTGCCGGATCGAGCCGATAGGCTGCACGAAACGACAAGAAGAAAAAATAGCAAGACCGTGGGGCTTTGCTGACCGGCTTCGCGTGCCGGTCGATTGGGAGGAGCAGGCCAGCCGCAGCGACCGGTTCGGGTCGTCAGCGGCCAGGCGCGGCGTCAAATCGATGAACGATTCCGGAGCAGAACGGCTGGTGGTCGAGAACGCGGGCCTGCGGTATGGGCAGCTCGACGTGCTGGCCGACATCAGCCTCAGCGTCGGCATCTCGGAGATCGTCAGCATCGTCGGTCCGTCCGGATGCGGCAAGACCACCTTGCTGCGCTGCGTCGGCGGCTTGAACCAGCTCAATTACGGCGAGATCCGCATCGACGGGCAGCGGGTCGAGAAGCCGCTGCCGATCGTGTCGATGGTGTTCCAGCACTTCGGGTTGTTTCCCTGGAAGAACCTGTGGAGCAACATCGCCTACGGCCTCAAACTTCGTCACGCGCCCAAGGAAGAAATCGACCGGCGCGTCGCCGACGCCATCGATCTGGTGGGCTTGAAGGGGTTTGAAAAATCCTATCCGCACCAGCTCTCCGGCGGCATGCAGCAACGCGCCGGCCTTGCGCGCGCGCTGGTGATGGAGCCGAAGCTGCTGCTGATGGATGAGCCGTTCAGCGCAATCGACGCGCAGACGCGCGAGCAGCTCCAGTTCGAGCTGTTGCGAATCTGGGATAGGCGGCCGACCGCGATGATATTCGTCACCCACGCCATCGACGAGGCGGTGCTGATGGGCGACCGCGTCATCGTGCTGGCAGGCCGGCCGGCGCACGTGCGGGCGGTGCGCAAAGTGGACCTGCCGCGGCCGCGCGACCGCAGCGTGGTGTCGAGCCCGGCTTTCATCAATTTGCGCGAACAGGTCTGGCATGACCTGTTCGACCAGCCAGGAGCAAACGGCGCCCGCATTCAATAGGCGTTCGACAAGAAACGTTCGAAGACGACGTTACCGTCCAACAACAGAAAGTGGGAGGAGACCATGAGGAAAGTAAGCCGATCCGGCTTCGTGCCGAAGACGTCGCTGTTGAGCGCAATGCTTGCGCTTTCGGCGATGACGTTCTGCCTGCCCAATGGTGCAAAAGCCGAAGACATCAAGCTCGCGTCTTCGGCGATCGGGCGTCCCCCGATCTTCTCGAATACCTTCGCCGATGTCGGCGAGGCGCTCGGCTATTGGAAGAAGATTGGTCTCGACATGAGCTTCCGCTGGTTCCAGCGCGGCACCGACACCGCCAAGGCGGTCATCACCGGCGACGTGCAGGTCGGCTACACCGCGACGCCGGTGGCGGTGAACCTGATCGCGGCGGGCGCGCCAATCGTCATCGTCGCCGGCATGCCCAACCAGGACTGGATCATCGCCTCGGATACGCCGAGCGTGAAAGGCTGCAAGGACCTCAAGGGCCAGACGGTGGCCGCCGACGGCATTAACAACGCGCGCTGGCTGTTCCTGAAATCGGTCGCCGAATCCTGCGGGCTCAAGCTGACCGACATGACCCCGATCGACCTCGCCAACGCGCCGCTCGTGAAGGCGGGTATCGCCGGCCAGGTCCACACCGCCGTGTTCCATGTCGACGAACTGGCGCAGATCGAGTTCAACACCAAAAAGAATTGGCAATTGATCCCGGTCCCGCCGTCGATCAAGGAAGGGCTGCATTACGGCGCCGTGCTGGCCTCTAAGAAAGCAATCGCCGACAACCGCGAAGGCGTCGTTCGCTTCCTCGAGGGCTGGATCATGACGCAGAAGCTGATGAGCAGCACCAAGCCGGCCGATATGGATGAGTTCGCCAAGATCGCGGCCAAGGCCGGCTCGTTCGACGTCGGCGTGGCCAAGGGCGCCATCGAGTCGTTCCACAAGATCAATTACTGGGTCAACAATGACGGCCTCGACGAGAAGCAGATGATGGGCCAGGCCAATGAAATGGTGAAGGACGGCTTGCTCAAGGCCGACGCCAAGCCGAGCTACGACAAGCTCGTCGACAAGTCGCTCTATGCCGAAGCGATGAAGCGCGTCGGAAAGATGGGCGGCATGTCGAAGTAGCCGCGCGATGACGGCGGCAGCGCGGGGACGAAAATGACAACGGCCGGAAGGACGCAATCCTTCGAAGGCCGGCTCGCGCGCTTCCGCGCCGTCAATGCGTGGTGGATCCGGCTGGCCTGCTATGCGCTGAGCATTTTACTTTTGCTCGGCGTGTGGCAGGCGCTCGGCCACAGCTTCGGCGTCCTGTTCGTGCCGTTCACGACCACCATGAGCCGGCTGTGGGACATGCTGCAAAGCGGTCCCTTGCTGCCGGGGCTGGCGGTGTCGGCGAAACTTTACGGCGTCACGCTCGCCATCAATATCCTCGTGGGGGTGACGCTCGGCCTGTTGCTGGCGCGCAGCAAGCTGATCGCGGCCGCGTTCGAGCCGTACATCTACATCCTCTACGCGACGCCGACGATTTCTCTGGTGCCGTTCGTGTCGGTGATGTTCGGCTTCGAGTTCGGCTCGCGCGTATTGGTGTCGGTGCTGATCTCGATTTTCCCGATCCTGATCGGGGTGACGGAGGGCGCGCGCAGCATTCCGCGCCAGCATCTCGACGTGGCGGCGATTTTCGGCTCGAACGAGAGGCAGCTCTGGCGCGACGTGATCGTGCCCTATGTGACGCCTTATGCGATGTCGGGCATCAAACAATCGATCGCGCTGTCGATGGTCGGCACGCTGGTGGCCGAGTTCTTTCTCAATCCTGACGGCCTGGCCGCGGTTCTGCTGCAGGGGACCACGGTGGTCGACTCCGGCTGGGTGCTCGCTGTCACCATCTTCATCTGCGCGATCGCGGTGGTGCTGGTCGGCGTCGGCGAACTGATCGAACGGTATTTGGTGCGATGGCGACATACAGCAGTCGGATAGAGGCGGTACCGGCCGCGCGCTGGACCTGGGGCCGAGGGTTGATCACGCGCGAGCGCCTCGCGCCGGTGGTGGCCGGCGCGGTGCTGCTGGTGATCTGGGAGGTGTGGGTGCGCGCCCAGCTTCCCGATTTCGTCGCGCGGCCGAGCGGGATTGTCATGGCGATCCCGTCCACCATCGCGACCGCGGAATTCTGGTCCGGCGTCGCGGCCACGCTCGGCGCGATCCTGGAAGGCGTGGCGATCGGCAGCGTGGCGGGTATCCTGATCGGCGTTTCCATGGGCCGGGTGCGCGAGTTCGACTGGTTCATGTCCACTTATATCCGCGCGCTTTATGCGTTGCCGCTGATCGCGCTGGTGCCGATCATCATTCTCTGGGTCGGCTACCAGCCGGCGGCGCGCCTGGTGATCGTGGTGATTTCGGTGTTCCTGCCGGTCGCCGTGACCACCGCGGACGGTACGCGGGCGATCTCCAAGGAGTATCTCGACGTCGGCAAGATGTTCGGTGCGCGCACCCGCAATATCTGGTTCGGCATCGCGTTGCCGTCGGCCACGCCCTTTATCGTCGCCGGCATCGAGCTCGGCTTCGCGCGCGGCATCACCAACGCCATCGCCGTCGAGATTCTGGCCAGCGTCAACGGCATGGGCATGTCGGTGTTCACAAAATCGAACGAGCTCAACGAGAACGCGTCGCTGGTCTACGTGCTATGCTTGGCGATCTTCGCCGTCGGCATTCGCACGCTGATGATCCGCTTTCGGCACTGGCTGGCGCCGTGGTACCACCGCTAGCCGGATCCTGGGTCCATGAGTTTTTCGATCAATGCCGAGCTTCCATCACGGTGAAGTCGAGATCGCCTATCTCGACGAGGGTATGGGCGAGCCGATCGTGCTGGTGCACGGCTTTGCCTCCACCAAAGAAGTGAACTGGGTCAATCCCGGATGGGTGCGCACGCTCGCCGGCGCCGGACGGCGCGCCATCGCCCTCGATAATCGCGGCCACGGCGCGTCGAGCAAGCTGTACGATCCCGCCGCCTATCACAGCGCCACCATGGCCGAGGATGTGCGGGCGCTGCTCGATCATCTCAAGATCGAACGCGCCGACGTCATGGGCTATTCCATGGGCGCGCGCATCGCGGCGTTTCTTACGGTGAATCATCCGAAACGGGTGCGTTCCGTCGCGCTCGGCGGGCTTGGCTACAAGCTGGTGGAGGGCGTCGGCCTATTGGAGAACATCGCCGACGCGCTGGAGGCGCGCTCGCTTTCCGATATCAGCGATCCGACCGGCCGCGCGTTCCGTTCCTTCGCCGAGCAGACTAAATCGGACTTGAAGGCGCTCGCCGCCTGCATCCGCGGCTCGCGCCAGACGCTGCCGTGCGGGCAACTCGCCGGTATCCGCGTCCCTGTTCTGGTTGCGGTCGGGACCAATGACGACGTGGCCGGCAGCGCGCAGGAATTGGCCGCCCTGATTCCGGGGGCGCGCGCGTTCGATATCCCGAATCGCGACCACATGCTGGCGGTCGGCGACAAGGTGTTCAAAACGGGTGTGCTCGACTTCCTTAACCAACGCGCATGAGCCATGCGTCCGGGGCTTTTCGCGCCCCTCTTCGCCCCTGCAAATTTGTGATAAAAGACTATCTGAGGGGTTCGCGAGGCGCTGGAGAACTTGATCCATGGCTCAGTTTCAGACGCGGCCTGCCAAGGGCCTCGACAAGGTCGATCCGGTCTGGACGCGCATCCGCAGCGAGGCGGAGGATATCGCGCGCCGCGAGCCGGAGCTCGCCACCTTCATCTATGAGAACGTCCTGCACCACGACTCGCTCGAAGCCGCGGTCATCCACCGCGTCAGCGAGCGGCTCGGCAATGCCGACATTTCCGGCGATCTGATCCGCCAGGCCTATGGCGACGCGGTCGACGACGAACCGACGATCGGCGAAGCTTTCCGCGCCGACATCGTCGCGACTTTCGACCGTGATCCGGCCACCGTCCGCTTCGTCGAGCCGGTGCTCTATTACAAGGGCTTTCATGCCATCCAGACGCACCGGCTGGCGCATTGGCTGCTGCGCAAGGGCCGCAAGGACTTCGCGCTCTATCTGCAAAGCCGCTCGTCGGCCGTGTTCCAGTGCGACATCAATCCGGCCGCCAAGATCGGCCGCGGCATCTTCCTCGACCATGCCACCGGCCTGGTGGTTGGCGAGACCGCGGTGATCGAGGACGACGTCTCGATCCTGCATGACGTTACGCTTGGCGGCACCGGCAAGGAGCACGAGGACCGCCATCCGAAAATCCGCCACGGCGTGATGATTGGCGCCGGCGCCAAGATCCTCGGCAATATCGAGATCGGCCATTGCGCGCGCATCGCCGCCGGCTCGGTCGTCATCAAGGCGGTGCCGAACAATGTCACCGTCGCCGGCGTGCCGGCCAAGGTGGTCGGCGAGGCCGGCTGCCCGGAACCCTCGCGCGCCATGGACCAGATGCTCTACGGCATCATGCTCGACGGCTGAGTGCCGGGATCGGGCGTTTGAGACGCTTGCGCCGGGCGGTGCGATGGGGCAACTAGACCCCGCCCACAACAAGGAGCGGCCCGGTGGACGTAACGGAAGTTAGAAAGCTCGACGCCTATCTGAAAAAGCTGTTCGGCAACGCGACGGTTCGCGTGGTGCCGAAAGCGGGCGATACCGCCGAGGTTTTTGTCGGCGAGGACGATCTCGGCGAGTTGACGCTCGACGACGAAGACGGCGACCGCTCGTTCAATTTCCGCATGGTCATCCAGGTCGGCAGCGACCCCAGCATCCAGCCGGTGCCGACGCTCAACGCCTATCTGCGGCGCAAGTTCGACAACGAGAATATCCGCGTCGTGACGCGGCCGAAGAAAACGGATTCGCTGGAAGTCTATCTCGGCGAGGATTTTCTCGGCGTGCTGTTCGTCGAGAACGAAAAAGGCCGCAAGTCCTATATTTTCGAATTGCCGATCCTGGACGTCGATCTGGTCGACTGAGGAGCGGGCTTGTTGGGTCGGCTTAAATGACGGCGTGGACGCCGGACAACGCGCGCACGCCGACAAATACCGCGCCGCCGATCAGAAAAATGAGCAAGGGGTGGATCTTCGGCCGCCACGTCAGCACGCCCGCGGAGCCCAAAGCGACAATCCACGAGAACAATCCGCCGCCGCCGACGCGCAACACCGTGATGACGCCGGCCATAACCAGCCCGATACCGACCGGCGCAAGCCCGTTTTCCAGCGCGGTATGCCAGCGTTTGCCGCGATGCCGGTTCCAGACCAGCGCGACGCCGTAGCACAGCAGCGACGAGGGAACAAACAGCGCAAGTGTCGCGATGAGCGCGCCGGTCCAGCCGAAAATGTGCCAGCCGATCAGGGTTGCGAGCATCGATCCGGGGCCGGGAGCCGCGCGGGAGATTGCGAAAAGCTCGACGAATTCCCGCGTGGTTATCCAATGATGCACGCCGACGGCCTGGTGTTGGACGCCGGCGAGGATGCTGGTGCCTCCTCCGATCGACACAAGCGAAAAGGGTACGAACACCGCGAGCAAGGCCAGGGGCAGATCATCCCGCATTGGAGGGCCTCCTGAACCATGCGGCGAGCACCGAAAGGCTTCCGACCCCCGCGGTCACCAACGGCAGCGACCAGTGCAACAGGCCCACGCATACGAACGTGGCGACCAAGGCGGCGAAGGCCGCCGGGTTGCGGGTCGTACGGCGGGCGCCCCGGTGGATGATGACGAGCAGCATCCCAATGGCGGCGGCGGCGACCCCGTCCATCGCCGCCTCGGTGAACGTCAGCGTCTTGAGCGCGCCATAGGCGGAAGCGACGGCGATCACGGCAAAGAACGGGCCGCTAAGCAGACCGACGATGGCGGCGCCGGCGCCAAGTACGCCCCGGAGTTTTTGCCCGATATAGATCGACAGGTTGCTGATATTGGTGCCAGGCAGAATTTGGCTCATCGCCAAACCCGACATGAACTCGTCCTCGCTGAGCCACTCGCGCACGACGACAACTTCGCGATACACCCAGCCGGTCAGGCCGCCGCCGAAGCTGAAAAGCCCGATGCGGAAAAAGACCGAGAATATAGCAAAGATGGACGGCCGAGGGGCGGGAACGCTCACGAGTAGATGACCGTTGGACTCAAAAGGGCCGGGCCGCATAAATGCGCCAGTCCGCCCGCCTTGGCAATGCGATGCTTGCGTCCCGTTTCCTTTTATTGGCGGCGTTGTTGCCGGCGCGGGCGCTTAACCGTCAATTCGGATGTAGCCGCAACATCAATTTGTCGATGCCGGCGGCGACATCTTTCCAGTCGGTCAACCAGTCGCGCGGGAAGCGGACGGTGATATCGGCGGTGCCGATGCGCCGCTCCAGCAAACACGTGCTCGAATTGACGACGCCCTTGCGCGAGCAGCGCGCCAGGAAATGTTCCGGCGCGTCCGACTCGAACGCCAGTTCCTCGCCCTGATAGGGCGTGCCGTCGCGGAAGCCGCGCAGCGTGATCCCGTCCGGCCCTGCGGTCGGTTCCGGCACCAGATAGCGCGGATAGATCGTCTGCACGCGTTCGATCAGCGGCAGCGTGCCGTCGCCCGACGCGACGGTCACGAACAAACGCGCATTGGGATCGACCGGCGCGCCCACCGTCGGCTGGATCTCAGGATCGGGCGGCGTCAGCGAGGGCCACAGATAGGCGAGGTCGAGGCGTTCCTGCGTGCCGGCATGGCGCTGGACCGCCATGCGGATGGCCGCCGGCTCGACGTTGAAGGTCACGCCCGCCACGGTGATCGGCAGGGCCGGGGCGTGGAGCGTGACGGCTGAATCCGGCCAGCGCGGCCACAGCACATAGGCCACATAAACGGCGGCGATCAGCGTCGCCGCCGCAAACAGCAAGACCGGGCCGGTAAGCGGGCTGTGGCGGGCAGGGCGGCGGCGGGGCCTTGCGGACTTGGCGGGCGGATGCACGAGTGTGGCCATTGAGAAGCTCTTTCTTGAGCGGGGTCTTTTCCGAAATCGGGTTGCCTTGTTCGGGATCATTCTCGAATTCGAATCGCGGGCGAGTATGCCACGGCGGCGTGGCGGATCTGGGGACCGCCCGCGTTTACCATTTGTTAAGGATTGACTGGCGCGGGCGGCCCGGCTTTGCGAAACATGGCCTTCAGTAATGCGTTGAGACCGCGATGACGCCGGAATCCGTGCAAAATGTACTGGCCCTTGTGCTCGGCTTTGCCGTGGCGGGCCTGTGCAGTTCGGCCTACCAGCTCGCCACCAGCCACCTGCCGAGCTTCGGCCTGCTCAGCGCCGGCCCCAGCCCGTCGACGTTCGCGGCGGTGCCCGTTTTGATGCTGGCGGCGCCGTTTTTGATCATGCGCAACACGCTGCTCGGCCGCCAACGGGAAGGCGGCCGCTTCGAATTCGTGTTCCTGGCGACCCTGATCGCCGGCTTCTGGAGCCTGATGTCGGGCCTGGCGCTGGTCATGACATTGCAGGCCTGCGGCGTCTTGCACGCCTAACGACTTCCAATTTTCCGAATTCGTTGCGATGGTCAGCCTTCATCAAGGGGGCAGGGATGCCGATTTACGAACTCGACGGACAGGCGCCGGAATTTCCCGGCGAGGGAGACTATTGGGTCGCGGAAAACGCGACGCTGATCGGCCGCGTGCGCCTGAAGGCGCAGACCAGCGTTTGGTTCGGCGCGGTGCTGCGTGGCGACAATGAGTGGATCGAGCTGGGCGAGCGCTCGCAGATCCAGGACAACGCCACGCTGCATACCGACCCGGGATTTCCGATGGTGATCGGCAGCAATTGCGTGATCGGCCACAACGTCATTCTGCACGGCTGCACGGTCGGCGACGACAGCCTGATCGGGATGGGCGCGATCATGCTCAACGGCGTCAAGATCGGCAAAAATTCGCTGGTCGGCGCCGGCAGCGTGGTCACCGAAGGCAAGACCTTCCCCGACAATTCATTGATCGTCGGCGCGCCGGCGCGCGCCATCCGCACGGTCGACCAGAACGTGATCGACATGATCCGCCACGGCGCCGACGTCTATGTGCGGCGCTCGCAGCAATACGCCAAGGGCTTGAAGCGGATCGGCTGAGGTCCCCCTAAAACCGGTGCGGCCGGTCCTTGGGGGAGGACCGGCCGCTCGCGAACCCGGCCTGGGGACGGGGAGGGGTGGGGACGTGACCGGGAGCGCGAATTCCTTCTTTGCGTATTGCTCAGTTCAGCCGTGACAGCGTTAGCGTGCGGATACCGTGGCAGGGGCTTGCGGTTCGCCGAGTCCGACCCATTCGTTCGGATCGGATTGGGCCTGCCGCTTGACGAAGCGGTAGCCGGTTTTGTCCCAGGACAGGATTTCGGATTCCTGGTTGTCGAGAATGAATTCGCCGCGATTGGTCTTGACCGTGAGCACGGCGTGGCCGTCGCCCTTTTTGTCGCGCACGACGGTGATCAGCAGCGCCTCGCGCGGCCAGCCGGCCCGCATCAACATGCGCCGCTTCAGCAGCACATAGTCCTCGCAGTCGCCGCGGCCGTCGCTGGGATAATCCCACTGCTCGACCACGCCCCAATGCTCGAGGTCGGTGACCGGCTTGATATTGTTGTTGGCCCAGGCGTTGACCTTGACCATGTCGGACCAGGCCTTGGGCGTGAGCACGACGTCGCGCGCCATCGACGGCTTGGTCTCGCATTCCGGCTTGTAGCGGATGCAGAACTCCACCCAGCCGATCGGCGGGCGGGTAGCATCGCCGACCGCGATATAGGAACCCCGTTCGTGCGACGTGGCCGGCCCGCCATAAGCGAGCCGTTCGCCGGCCGCGGCGCTGCCCGCCGCGACGGCAAAAACCGCCGTGCAGGCCATGACCAGCAAGCCGCCGGCCGTCCATCGTTTGAATCCCCTGCCCATCGTTGTGGCCCCTTCCCGTCAAGTTGGGACCACAATTCCCACAAAGTTTTTGCATCACCGCTAAGTCAAGCGAGCCACTTTGAAGACAACCAGAATAAAGACAAAGACGAATACAGTATAATTTGAAATAGAATTCGATTAAAATCTTACACAGTACAATTTGTATAAAATGTTATACATTAATAGACAAAACGCAGCAAAGGCGCGCCCGCCTGCGTGCCGCGGACCTGGCGTTTACTTTAAGCGATTGTTGAATTTCGGTTTGGGGATACCGGCGCAATCGCGCCGCGGGCGCGATTGCGCCGCCGCCGATGCGCGCAATTTTAGCCGCCGCGTTTACCGGAAGCTGACGCTACTCGCCGGTGACGTTTTCTTCGATGAAATCGGAATGCTGCAGGCGGGTGAATTCGATGGCGAACCCGTCCTCGATATGACGGACCACCCGGCCCATGGCCTTGCCGACGGTAACCATGGCGCCGACCACCGGACGCAATTCCGGCGAAATTGCGATCGCGGCGCCCGACTCCGACAGGTCGATGACGCGGCAGGTGACGTTATTGCCGCTGGGCAGGATCAGCCGCGCCATCGCCTTGCGCGGGATGAAGCGGCCATGGCGGCGGTCTTCCGGCAGCTTGAGAATGTGCCGGTTGGCGAGCCAGGTAAGCTGGGCGGCGAGCTTGTCGCGCTTGCGCAAGGTCGCCTCGATCGTCATGGCGAAGCCGTTATCGAGCGCGCGCGCGATCTTGCCCTCGAGCCGGCCGAGGTGGTCGACATAGGCGATGACCCGCTCGCCGGGATTACCCGACACCGGGGCGACGATCGCGATACCGCCCGGCGACATGTTGACGACCTGGCACGGAAACTCGCGCCGGTCGGCCAGCATATAGCGCCCGAGCAGGTTGACCTTGACGCGCTGATGGCGCCGGCGTTCCTCGGCCAGCGGCAGGGACCTCACCTCGGGCAGCGGCGCGTTCATGATCGGTCTAGGGTCGCGGGGGCAGATTCCCCCAGCCGATGACCCTATTGGTCTATCGTTAACGGGGCGTTTAGCCGGTCCGGTCGCCGGACAGGGTCTCGCGGCCGCCGCTATAGACCACGAAGCCGTGCTGGACCCGGCTGCCGGCCGCTGCCGGCACCAAGCGTGGTGCAAGGCTGATGTCGGCGTCCGCTCCGGTATGGCGCAGGGTGCCGAGCGTGAGTTCGGCCACCGGCTTGGCGCCAAGCCAATAGGGCGGATCCAATGGCGCCAGCACGCCGATGGCGCGGATTCGGCCATATCCGGCATGGGCAAGCGGCAGCATCAGAAGCTCCAGATCGGTTTCGTCGCCGTCCGCGGTGTGCGCGGTAAGCCCGGCGACAGCCCCGGTCGCTTCGTTATTGACGACGGCGAGCAACTCATCGATCGCCTTGCGGCTGGTCTCGCGCCAGAGTTTGCCAAACGCCTCGCCTTTGATCTCGCGGCCAAACAGCGCGCAGACGCGCGTGCCGGCGAGCCGGAAGCGGAGATGATCGAGGAAATCGGCTGCCAGCATGAAAGTATCGCCGAGCGCGTGGCGGATCTCGGTCGGATCGATATCGGCGCGTTGCGGGACGAGGCGCCTGCCTCGCTTCTTGTTCCAATAATCGAACACCGCGCGCGTGGATTGATGTTTCATGGACGCCACCTGTTCCGTCGCGAGACGGCGTCGGCGCTTCTTGTCCCCGGCTGGGACATCCGCGCCGGCGTTTCGCCGCGACGTTCTCGGTGGTGCAGGCGTCGTGCCGTGAAGGCGTGCGGCGGCCGGTCCCTGCCTGTTAGCGTTAAGACCTAAATCGAATAGCCAGCGCGCGGCTGTCCGCTTATGGTTTGGCGATCTACATGAGCGCGCCGGTTTTCGGGTAGCTCCAGCAACCGGCGCGATGACTGAATGAGTTCGGGAGGCGAGGGGATGTGACAAGCGCCGCAAACGGCGCGAAGACCCCGCAAAGCGCGGCTTACAGGAGGGCGAAGGCCCTCCTTTTTTCTTGCCATTTTCTTTCCCTATTTTCTTGCGCTGGCTGCTTGCAGTCGGACGGTCAAGCGGCGTAACTCAAGGGCGACCCGCCAAGCCCTTGGATTCTTGTGAAGCGCGAACCACTCTTCAACATTCCTCCCGTCATCGTCGCCGTGCTGGCCGTGCTGGCGCTCGTTCACGCCGTGCGCACTTATGTGCTTACCAGCGACCAAGACATGGAATTCCTGCTCACCTTCGCGTTCATTCCGTCGCGCTACGATGCCTCCGCCGTGCTCGGCGGCGTGCTGCCGGGCGGCTTCGGCGCGGAACTCTGGACCTTCGTGACCTACGCGGTGATCCACGCCGATTGGATGCACTACGGCGTCAATGCCGTTTGGCTGCTGCCGTTCGGCAGCGCGGTGGCGCGGCGGTTCGGTCCGGTGCGATTCCTTTTGTTCTTCGCGGTGACGGCGGCGGCCGGCGCGGCGGTGTTTCTGGCTACCCATGCCGGCGAGGAAGTGCCGGTGATCGGAGCATCGGCGGCGATTTCCGGCACCATGGCGGCGGCGATGCGATTTGCGTTCCAGCGCGGCGGCCCGCTCAGCTTCCGGCGCAATGGCGATGCCACCGATTATCGCGTACCGGCGATCCCGCTCAGCGGCGTGCTGCGCGATCCGCGCGTGCTCGCCTTCCTGGTCGTTTGGTTTGGCATCAATATTCTGTTCGGACTGAGTTCGCTGCCGATGCCCGGCGTCGGCGCCAACCAAGTGGTGGCCTGGGAAGCGCATCTCGGCGGCTTTCTCGCCGGCCTGCTGCTGTTTTCCTGGTTCGATCCCGCACCGCAAACGCCGCGCGCCGACGATATTGGTGCAACGCCGCAATAAACCGGTTGCAACGCGATGTTAAGCAATGTGATCGCGCGCCATCTGCCGCGCCATGATTGTCCTTGACGGAACCGGGAAGGCGGCGGGATCGTTTACCAGAACCTGGGACTCACTGCGGGTATCAATCCGCAGCCCGGACCAAGGAGTCTGCCATGAACGTCAAAGCGATATTGGCCGCCAAGCAACGAAACTTGGGCGGCGACATTGTTTCGATCGAACCGACGGCGGATCTTGCGGCGGCGGCGCGCCTGCTGGGCGCCCATCGCATCGGCGCCGTCGTTATCCGCGGCGCCGGAGGTCGTCTCTCCGGAATATTGTCGGAGCGCGACATCGTGCGCGCGATTTCCGAACAGGGCGCTGCTGCGCTTGCAACGCCGGTAGGCCAAACGATGACTCGCAACGTTGCCACCTGCGGCGAGGACGACACCATCGCCAGCATCATGGAGCGCATGACGGAAGGAAAATTCCGTCACATGCCGGTGCTGGCCAAGGGCGAGCTGATCGGCCTGGTGTCGATCGGCGACGTCGTCAAGCAGCGCGTCGAGGAGATCGAGCAGGAGTCCGAGGCGATGCGGGATTATATCCGCACCGCGTAAGCCGGATGACCTGAATCGGATTACTTCGCGGCCCCGTAGCCGTTATCGGTGTGCGACAGCGCGGTGACCGCCTCGGTCACCGCCTCGATGGCCTTTTCGGTGGCTTCCGAGCCGATGGCGATGGCTTGCGCGGCGCGATGGAAATCGAACCAGCCGACCGGGCCCAGCCGCGGGCTGATCAGCACGTCGGGCGGATCGCCCGCCAGCCGCGCGCGCGTGATGCGATCCTGCATGACGTTGAACGCTTCGACCATCACGGTCGGAATGCCCGGCCGGCCGCGCCGTCCGAGGAATTGCCGGCGCAGCGAGCGTTCGCCGCCGAACAGGCCGCGCAGCCCGTTCGGCTTGGCGGCTTCCTGGGCGGCGTCATCGCTGGCGTCGGAGCCGTGATCGGAAATGATGGTGCCGCGCCCGAACAGATCGGAGTTGAGATTGACCGCGATCACCAGCCGGGCGCCGAGAGCGCGCGCTGCCGACACCGGCACCGGATTGACCAGCGCGCCGTCCACCAGCCAGCGGCCGCCGATCAGCACCGGCGGAAAAATTCCCGGCAGCGCGTAGGAGGCGCGCAGCGCCTCGGCGAGGCGTCCGCGCGTGAGCCAGATTTCATGGCCGGTATTGAATTCGGTGGCGATGGCGGCAAAGCGGATCGGCAGATCTTCGACGCGACTGTCGGTGAGCGCCGTTTCGAGCTGCTTGGCGAGGTGGCCGCCGCGGATCAGTCCGGAGCCGGACAGGCTGATGTCGAGATAGCTGAGCACGCTGCGTACGTTGAGGCTGCGCGCCCATTGCTCCAGGCTGTCGAGTTGGCGGCCGGCATAGCAGCCGCCGACCACCGCGCCGATCGACGTGCCGACGATGACGTCCGGCACTATGCCGTGCGCCTCCAGCGTGCGCATCACGCCGATATGGGCGAAACCGCGCGCGGCGCCGCCGCCGAGCGCGAGCCCGATGGTCGGCCGCGTGGCCGCCGGCCGCAGCGGCGCGACGGTGGCTTCGGCCGAACGGTCGCCGTTGCGCACGCGCGCGAATAAGCCTTCGAACACCAAAATTTTCTCCCCGTCCCCCCGATTTTCGGATCGGGCCAGCCCCCGCCGAAACGGTTCACCCCGGTATGGTGAAAAACGCTGGCGGAATCTTGTGACCGAAACGTGACAGCGAGCGTGCGCTCGCGGGATTACATAAAGGTTAAATGCCGCCGCAGGCGAATTAGTTCACCGGCCGTTGCATCGCAAACAGGCTTTCGACCACGGCATATTGGTCGTAGCCGCAACGGGCGATCGGCTTCATGGCCGCCGTGTCGAGCCGGCCATCGACGATGAAGCGGTCGTCGATATGCACGCCGATGACCTGGCCGAACACCACGTGGCAGTCGACCGGCTTGCCGTCGATCGCCTCGAGCGTGACGATCTTGATGCGCTTGCATTCGAGCGCGCACGGCGAGGCCTTCACGCGCGGCGGCTTGACCAGGCGCGACGGCGCCGGTTCGAGACCGGCGCGCGCCATCTCGTTGACGCCGCGCGCCAGCGGCGCCGAAGTGGCGTTCATCGCCTCGCGCAAATCCCAGGTGGCGAGATTGCAGACGAATTCGCCGGTTTCCTCAATGAAGCTCACCGAATCCTTGTGTCCTTCGCTGGCGAACATCACCAGATTGGGCTTGCTATTGACGCCGTTGAAGAACGAGTAGGGCGCGCAATTCACCTCGCCTTTCAAATTCATGGAGGTAATCCAGCCGATCGGGCGGGGCGCCACGATGGCCTTGAAAGGATCGTGCCGCAGCACGCTGGGATCGCGTTTGTCAGGCTCGTAGAACATCGGTTCTTTTCTCTTGGCGCATGATCTTATCCGAAAACCGGTTCCCACTTTTCGGGATCATGCGCTAGACCCCGAAACGGGTGACGATGCTGTCGAGGTTCGGCCGCTCGCGATCCTCCGGCGGTTTCGCCGGGCGGCCGATATGGACGAAGCCGGCGACGCGCTCGCCCGCGCCGACGCCCAATTTATCCAGCACGCGCCGGTCATAGGCGTACCATTCGGTGATCCAGCTTGCGGCATAGCCCATGGCGTGGGCGGCGATGACCAGGCTCATGGCGGA
>PMAF01000016.1 GCA_003152455.1 Hyphomicrobiales bacterium | reverse complement strand
CTAATTTTCGGTACACACAGGCATCCGAAAACCTTCACATAACCAGACCTTCGTACAATTCTTCTGCGGTGCAGCAATATGACCGTCTTCGACAAGATGCACCTTTCGGTCGCCACGGGCTGATTGTAGCATCCACCTAAATGACCCGTTGAGAACCGATTCTCACGGGGGGCAAGGAAACAACAAACCAGGGGCAATTCAATGGCTACGGCAGTCACACATGCGACGCTTTCCGCATCTGATCATAGTGCGCAGTTGCGCAAGGCGGTCATCGCATCAACCATCGGCACCGCAATCGAGTGGTACGACTTTTTCCTTTATGGAACGGCTGCGGGGCTTATCTTTGGCAAGCTCTTCTTTCCTGGTTCGGATCCGTTAACGGCGACGCTTTTATCCTTCGGCACCTATTTCATTGGTTTCGTCGGACGCCCGATCGGCGCCGCGATTTTCGGCCACTATGGGGATCGTATTGGTCGTAAAGCAACGCTCATCGCCACGCTGTTGTGCATGGGCATAGCGACCTTCCTCATCGCCTTCGTGCCAACCTATTCGTCAATCGGCATCTGGGGTGCGGTCATCCTGACAATACTTCGGATGATTCAGGGCATTGGCGTTGGCGGTGAATGGGGCGGATCGGTGCTGCTGTCTATGGAATGGTCACGCACGCAAGGTCAACGCGGGTTGGTGGCATCGTGGCCACAATTCGGCGTCCCATGCGGCCTGTTTCTGGCGAACCTTGCGGTCCTGGCATTCAGCCAATTGTCGGGTGACCAGTTTGCCACCTGGGGCTGGCGAATTCCATTCGCGCTCTCGATCATTCTCGTTGGTGTCGGACTATGGATTCGCCTTGGCATCCTCGAGACGCCAGTGTTCCAGCAGCTCCTGAACAAAAAGAAGATCGAAAAGGCCCCCATCATCGAGGTGTTCAAGAAGCACCCGAAGCAAATATTCCTTTCAGCCTTCCTACGAGTGTCCGAGCAAGCACCGTTCTATATCTTCACCGCATTCATCTTCGCTTACGCCGTCGGCACTTTGCATATGTCGCGCGATCTCATCTTGATTGCTGTTCTCGTCGCGTCTTGCGTCTCGTTCGTCACCATTCCGCTGTCGGGCCACATCTCCGACCGCATTGGGCGCAGGAAGATGTATCTGATCGGCGCGGCAACGACAGGCCTATTTGGCTTCCTGTATTTCGGCATGGTGGACACCGCAATTCCATCAGCAGTGTTCATCGCAATCGTCCTCTCGCTCATCCCGCATGACATGCAATATGGGCCGCAGGCAGCACTGATTGCCGAGGCCTTCACGCCCCGGTTGCGCTACAGCGGCGCCTCTTTGGGTTATCAGCTTGCCGCCATAATCGCCGGCGGACCGGCGCCCATTATCGCGACAGCCCTGTTCGCCGCGTATCACTCCGGCTACGCGATTTCCATCTACATCGCCGCTTGCGCAGTAGTCAGCCTGGTAGCGGCGGCGTTCATGCCTGACTACACCGGCAAGGACATTTCGGTGGAGTACGATGACTGACACAATGATGTAGCGTCGTTTAGCTCAAAAGGGCCTGGGTTCGTCCAGGCCCTTTTATTTTTGCCGGGCACGTCGGTGATAGGTCAGCTTATGTCCGAATAGCGGAAATGATTATTATCTATCCTGCCTAACAAACGCCGCCGCCCTCTTCCACCTTCTCGTCATTGTGGGGATAACGGTGAGAGGCGGAGCCGCGCCGGGTTATCATAGGGGGCAATGAACAATGCCCTGGCGCGCCCAGCCGCGCCCCTCGACCAGTCGGCTTACACTCTTTCCATAGACGAAGCGGCAGACCGCTACGCGGTAGCTGGCTTTCACCTTGGCTGCGTGCGTTCACGCTCCATGTGATATACTTCCAGCATGACCAAATTGCTTGAAAAAGCCATAGAGGGACTACGTGAATTACCGGACGACATGCAGGACAAGGCAGCCCGACAGCTCATACAATACGTTGACGAGGTTACAGACGACAGTGAACGCGGAGCGATAATAGAAGGGCGCCGCGCCTACGAGCGCGGAGAATTCCGGCCGCTCGATCAATGGAGACATGAGATGGGGATTGGTGATCACTAATCCCGCGGAGCGCGATTTGCGTGGCGTTGAACAATCCGACCTCAACCACATCAATGACGTGCTTGAGGAGATGTGTTTCGATCCCTACCAGGGTGATGTAAAATTTCTGCGCGGGAGCGGCGGAGCTTTGCGCCGACGCGTCGGAGACTGGCGCATCCTTTTTGAACTCGACAGAAAAAAACAATTGATTGTGATTACCGGCGTGCGCCGCCGAGCATCAAACACGTACTAGCTCAGGCCCCCCCTGCTGCCATGATGGCTGATATACGGCGGCCGCAATTGTAATAAAATTTGATTCGCTTTCTCTTGGACCGCTCCATGCCTGACNNAACGAACCGCACGAACGCGTCGCACGAGAAAGCGAGCTGGAAAAATCATAGTTGCGACCGTCCCCATCCCTAGCACGCCCGTCATCGTGCGCCCCCGTCTTGCGCTGGCGTCAAGGTCAAGCCCTTCGGGTGCTATGCAACCTTGACCCCGCTGGCCGCGGTCGCTCGATTGAACCTGCCGGCTCCGAGCGAATGCTGCTTTCGCCCCACCAAGGGAATGGGCTGGGGAATGTCCGCTTAGCCCGCATGATCTGAGCCGCGATCTGCGAGGTGCTGCCGATCGCCCCGTCGACCTACCATGCGCGCGTCGCCCAACGGGTTGACGCAAGCAAGCGGTCGGCCCGCGCGCAGCGGGACGCCGACCTGAAGATCGAAGTCCAGCGCGTCTTTGCGGAGAACTTTGGGGTCTACGGGGTGCGGAAGGTCTGGCGGCAGTTGCAGCGGGAAGGCCAAAACGCAGCGCTTCAGCAAATGTTGGCTCCACGCGGAACCAGCATGAATTCCTGGAAATCAAGAGAATTGTCGGCATGAGTCCCCCCATTGATCACGTTCATCATGGGGACTGGCAGGCGGCATGGTCCTTGTCCGCCTTCTCTAATCGGCCGTTTG
>PMAF01000051.1:3396-3740 GCA_003152455.1 Hyphomicrobiales bacterium | reverse complement strand
GCCTTCGAAATCACCATAGTCGAGAGGATGATCCTCGACTTCAACCGCAAGCCGCTTTTCGCGCGGATCAAGCGATGGACCGCGCGTCACCGCCCACGATTTAAAGACACCGTCAAATTCCAGACGAAAGTCGTAGTGCATGCGCGTGGCGTCGTGCTTCTGGATTACGAACCGCCGATGCTGTGAGGCGGCGACGCGCGCCTTTCCAGTCGGCTCGGCGGTCCTCGAGAAATCGCGCTTCTTCCGGTAGGTTGAGAGTTCTTTGGAGGCCACTGCATCCCTGACGCGATGGATGCCAAGACCGTTGAAGCGTTGGGCGAGCATGTAGGTTCTTTGGCCGTCAC
>PMAF01000051.1:0-3352 GCA_003152455.1 Hyphomicrobiales bacterium | reverse complement strand
GTTCTCTTGGGCTCGTCCTTGGCTGCGCGCTTACCGCCGCCACTAATTGGAAGCAACATTTCGCTCTGTCCTTCAAGGCGCTTGCGCGGCTTTTTCCCCTTCGCGGGCTTTGGAGATCTGCCTTCATTGGCAACGCTACGCTTGAGCGCCTCCATCAGGCTGACGACGTTGCCGGCCTCGCGCGGTCGCGCCACGTCGATAATACGCTCGCCGTTTCGCTTGCGATTGATCAACTCAATGAGCGCAGCTTCATAATGGTCTTCAAATTTCTCCGGGTCGAACGTGCCAGATTTCTGTTCGACAATATGTTTGGCAAGATCCAGCATGTCCTTGGTAATCTTCACGTCCTGAATCTCATCAAAATATTCCGAGGCATCGCGGACTTCATAGGGATAGCGCAAGAGCAAGCCGACTAACCCTTTGCCCCGAGGCTCCAGCGCGATCACATGTTCGCGGTTCGTAAGCACGACGGTCGCAAGCGCAACTTTGTCCATTGTCGTGATAGTGTCGCGGATCACGGCGTATGCGTCATGGCCAACCTTGCCGTCAGGAATGATGTAATACGGGCGCACAAGGTAAAGATCGTCGATATCTGAACGGGGCACGAATTCGGTGATGTCGATCGTCCGAGTCGACTCCAGCGCGATATTGTCGAGTTCGTCATTCGTGATCTCAATGTAGCTGTCGGTATCAACTTTGTAGCCCTTCATTATATCTTCGTTGTCGACTTCTTCGCCGGTGTCGGCGTCGACCTTCAAATATTTTATGCGGTGCCCGGTCTTGCGATTGATCTGGTTAAAGCTGACCTTTTCGCTGTCCGATGTCGCCGGAAACAACGCAATCGGACATGTGACTAGCGAAAGGCGCAGGAAGCCCTTCCAATTGGCACGCGGGGCCATGACAAATACTCCACTACGCAACTGACAGACCTATTCAAACTACCCGAACGACCGCTTTATTCAACGAAACTTGTGCCGATTCGTTGCAAGCCCAGTTAGTGCGTTCTCAGCCCCGCCCCTTGTGTTGTCGCCGTGCGCCGAAACGCTATTCGTAGGGCCTTTTTGGCCGTTCACGGCGCGTTCTCTCCTAGAATGCTGGTTTGGGACAATCGAGTGTGCCGTTGAGCGGGTTGGCCTGACGGCTTTTTTGTACAAGCGGATGAGAGATTACTGCATCGGCATAATCTCACCAGGGGAATAGACATGCATCGGACTCAAGGTTCCGTACACAGTCAGTTTCAGCTCGCGACACAACCCCCACGGCCGCCAGCGCCACCACCAGGGCCCCGACCACCGCCGCCTCCACAACCCAGGCCGCCAGCGCCTCTCCCCGGCTTCTAGGACCACAAAACCCGCCGGCATTGCTGCCGGCGGGTCAGAGCGCACTCTCGTTGGGCTCGCCGCGATGTGGCAGTCTTCCGGCAATCGGTCGAAGGCTTAGTTGCCGCTGTTGATAGGGCTCACACTAAGCTCGCCCGAGATATGGCAAGCGGCAAGCGCTGCCGGCCAGCAGCGAAAAACCATGTATGGGCGCGGCGGCGCACGTAGCCGCCGGCGGAAATTCGAACCTCACCGTGGACTAGCCAACCGAAGCTTTCAAGCGCCGACGTTTGCGCTCAGAAGGCTACCCGCCGCCGTGAAGGCATTGACTTGGATGGATGACATTTTGGGCAAGGATTAGAGGGTGACTTACCGATGGGCCCCTTCGTATCGCCGACAATGGCGTCAGTTCGTTATAGCCACCCCCGCTCGCCGAATGCAGCAAGATCGACTCCAGGCGGGGCATACCATCCCTCCGAGCCGTAGCGTGCGCCAAGCTTCAGAGCGACCGCCTTGTTGCCATACGGTATCCGCAGTGGCGTACCCGTTACGGAATTTGGCTGAGCGGGAGGCGGTGGAGCGGCAGCGGCGGCAGCTGTACGTTTCCGAGGCCCCTTCGTCGGCTCTGTCGATTGGGGCGCAATTGATCCCATAGGCTTGGAGGCGGTCTTGCGACCGCGCTTNNCGCAGACATGGCGGCCGAGTTGACTTTGGCCTCGTCGGGAATAATGATGCCTTTCCCCTGCGCAATCCTCTTGGCGTACAACATCTGCGCCGGACTTACCGGTTTTGGTTCGAGCTTCCCCGGTCTTTCACCGGCGGCTTTCTTGGGCGCGTGTTCGTTTAGGAACTTTCGGCAGATCGAGATCGACGTCTTGTAGCCGGCCGGAGGCTTGATGCCCTTCTGCCGGACGAGGCTGTCGGCAAAGCGCTTCATCGCAGGCGTTGGCGGATACTCTCCGGCGTCTTTGGCAACTGCAGCGTCAAGCAGGGGAGGTCCTCCGGCGACGGCGCCATCCTTCAGCTTTCCGATGATGCGCTGGGCGACATCGCACACGGCGTCAATCGCACCGATCATCTCCTGCTTGCCGACAACGACATCGTCGAGCAGGCATTCGAGTTGCGCCGTCACTCCCGGGTCGACCAGGGCCGGATCGGCCTGTTTGAGAACGCCGAACAGCGACAGACCGGTCTCGGTCGGCACGATGTGCTTTCCCTGGGCGATCAGAAAACCTTGTTTCTTCAGACCGCCGATGATTTCGGCTCGGGTCGCCGGCGTGCCAATGCCCTTGGCTTCCTTCAGGCGTTCCCGCAGAACCTCGTCATCAACAAAGCGCCAGGCATTTTGCATCGCCTCGATCAGAGTACCTTCGTTATAGCGTGATGGTGGGCGGGTCTCCTTGTCCTCAATGGTTGGGTTATGCAGTTGTGCTGTCTCGCCATTTTGTAGCGGCGGCAGCAATTGCGCGTCGTCGCCCTTTTCGTCGGCGGGCTGCCAGTCCGGGAATGCTGCGCGCCAGCCGAGATCGATGGGCTGGCGACCGGCGGCGCGGAAAGCAAAATCCTGCACGTCAAGCATTGCGGTGGTCTGCCGGTAGCGGAAGTCGGGCATAAGTGCGGCTAGATAGGCCCGCGCGATGACGTCGAACAATTTTTTCTCGTCGGACGACAGGCGAGGCCAGACCTCCCGAAGGTTGTCGATCCTGTTAACGTTGGGAATGACGGCATGATGGCTCGCACCCTCTAGCCCCTTGTCGTAGAAACTGCCGCTCGCACCCCTGCGGATGACCGGCGGTTCGGGCACGGGGATTGCGCTGAACGACTGGCCCACCCGCAGTCCGGCCACGAGCTTCGGCACGTCTGTTATCATGCTCTGCGGCAGGTAGCGCACCNNCATAGTTTCTGCAGCGACGGCAAGTCGTGCAGCTTGGGTGGCCCTTGCCGCTTGTCCTCAACGCGCACGGCAAGCGCGCCCTCGAAGCCCTGAGCCGCATTGGCAACTTCCTGAGCAATCTCGCGCCGGACAATCCGGT
>PMAF01000298.1 GCA_003152455.1 Hyphomicrobiales bacterium | reverse complement strand
GTCCGTCGCAAGCGCATCTTCGCGGAATGATTTGACCGCCCCGAGCGAAAGCTCCGCTGCCGATTTTGTGCCGAGCATCGGAAGCTTCTTGAGCACGTCGGCCGGCGCGGTGATGATGTGGCAGCCCATATCGTCGGCTTCCACCACGTTGAAAACCTCACGCGTCGATGCCCAGATGATTTCGATATTCCGCGTCTTCCGGGCGCGGGCAACCGCGTCCTGCATGATGGGCCGATAGTCGATGCCGAAGTCGGCCAGCCGGCCGGCGAATACCGACACGCAGGCCGGCGCGCCGCCTNNGCCGTCGAGCGCCTCGACCGCCCGGGCAACCTGCTCGGACGTGAAGATCGCGGTCATGTTGATCTTGACGCCATCGTGCGACAACGAGCGCACCACGTCGAACAACGGTTCGTTACGCGTGGTGGTCACCGGCATCTTGACGTAGACGTTCTTGCCCCAGGCCGTGATCACCCGGGCCTGCGCGACCATTTCGGGCAGGTCGTCGGAGAACACCTCGAACGAGATATGGCGGTCGGGCACGGCGGCGACGAGATCGCGGGCATAGCGTTCGTAGTCGCTCACGCCGGCTTTCTTGAGCAGCGACGGGTTCGTGGTAAAGCCGGCAATCCAGGCCTGCTTGGCGATTTCGACAATTTGCGCCTTGTCGGCGCCATCGGTAAACAGCTTGATCTTGAGATCGGACAGTTTCGGCATGCCGGTGGCCTTGTTCGAATTCCCGTTTATCCCATTCTCAGCGCAGCGCAATCAAGCTATGAGCTATGAAATTCCTCGAATTTCCCCACGTCCGTTTCATGGGTCAACGATTTACGCCGGCACGATGAGCCCCACCGATATGCGTTGGTTTCCCTGCAGGATCCTGGATTAATGCGGAACTTGCTCACTTTTGCGCTGAAAGTAGCGATCTCGGGCATTTTGCTGTATTTCGCCTTCGCGCACGTGAACTTTGAACCGATCGGGCGGCAACTTCATCACCTGCAATATTTTTGGCTGACGACGGCCATTTTGATCTTGATCGCGCAGGTCGGGTTGATCGCTTTGCGCTGGCAGACGATTGTCGAAGCTTGCAACGAGCCGGGTGCCCCGCCCTTCACAATCCTGAAGTCGCTCCGCTACATGTTCGTCGCGGCGTTTTTCAATCAAACGCTGCCCTCGAGCGTCGGCGGCGATGCGGTTCGTATCTGGATGCTGGCGCGCGACAATGGCGGCTGGAAAAGCGCCACCTATTCCGTCCTGATCGATCGTATGGTCGGCGTGCTGGTCTTGGCGCTCCTGGTGATCGCTTGCCTGCCGTGGTCGTTCACGCTCATCAGCAATGTTGCCGGCCGCATTGCCTTGCTCCTCGTCGGGTTCGGCGGCATCGGAGCTTGCTTTACATTTCTGGCCTTGGGTTATCTGAGCTGGAGGTGGCTGGACCGCTGGTGGCTAACGCGCCAGTTGGCCGCGGCCGCCTCGACCGCGCGCCGCATGTTCGGCGCAGGATCAAGCCGGATAAGCATTGTTGCGTATTCGGTGATCATCCATCTCATGACGGTGACCGCGGCGTGGTGGCTGGCGAAAGCGGTGGCCGCGCCTCTTGAATGGAGGCAGGCCCTGTTTCTCGTGCTTCCGGTTTTGCTGATCGCAACGCTCCCGCTGTCGATCGCCGGCTGGGGCACGCGCGAAACGGCGATGGTTCTGGCGTTCGGCTATGCCGGATTGGCCGCGACCGATGGTCTCGTGGTGTCGGTGCTGCTCGGAATCTCGACGTTCGCCGCCGGCCTGCCCGGCGGCATTATCTGGATCCTCGATCACGGCAAACGCCGGTTGGCGGCGGAACGGAGCCAGCCAAAAAGCGCGCCGTAAGCCGGCGCGTATCTGTGGTGTCTTGCCGCTTTCAGCCGGCCTGATGGTACAGATTGTACCAGGCGACGAATTGCGCTATGCCGTCGGCGATCGGCGTCGACGGCTTGAAGCCGACATCGCGCATGAGGTCGTCGACGTCGGCGAAAGTAGCCGGGACATCGCCGGGCTGCATCGGCAGCAGTTCGCGAATGGCTTTTTTACCGATAGCCGCTTCCAGGATTTTCACGACCTCAGGAATATCGACCGGGCTGTTGTTGCCTATGTTGTAAACACGCCACGGTGCCGAACTGCGCGACGGATCCGGCGTCGCACCCGACCAATCGGGATCGGCCTCGGCCGGCCGGTCGATCAGCCGCACCACCGCCTGTACGACGTCATCGATGTAGGTGAAGTCGCGCCGCATGTTGCCTTGGTTGAACAGCTTGATCGGCTTGCCGGCGCGGATCGCGGCGGTGAACAGCCACATCGCCATATCGGGCCGGCCCCAGGGACCGTAGACCGTGAAAAAGCGCAGGCCTGTCGCCGGTAGCTTGAACAGATGTGCGTAGGAATGCGCCATCAACTCGTTCGCCTTTTTCGAGGCGCCGTAGAGACTGAGCGGGTGATCGACGTTATCGGAGGTGCGGAACGGCAAGCGGGTGTTGGCGCCATAGACTGACGATGACGAAGCATAGACGAGATGCCGGCAGCCGTTGTGGCGGCAGCCTTCAAGGACGTTGAGGAACCCCTCGAAATTCGCGTCCGCATAGGCGTAAGGATCGACCAGCGAATGCCGGACGCCGGCTTGGGCGGCAAGGTGGATGACGAAGGGAAAGCGGTGCTCGGCGAACAGCGCCGCGGTGGCCTTACGGTCCGCCAAGTCCAGCCGCACGAACTTGAAATTCTTGGCGCCCGCGAGCTGCCGAAGCCGCGCCTCTTTGAGCTTCGGATCGTAATAAGGCGAAAGATTATCGACGCCAATCACGTCGCGGCCGGCCGCCGCCGCCAGAGCGCGCGAAACGTGATAACCGATGAAGCCAGCGGCGCCGGTGACCAGAATGGGATTTACAGCTGCCACGGATCGATGCCTTCTTGCTTACTGCCGGGCCCGGATATCACGCCGATAACAGCAAGATTGTTGCAAATCGCTTGAGTGGGTAATGAATATCCGCAATGACGGGTCGGGATCAAATAGGAACCTCCTATGTGCGGCATCGCCGGCTTCATTGACGGATCGGCGGTCCGCGGCAGCGATATGGAGCAGCACCTGCTTTGGGATATTCTGATGCTCAAGGCTTGGCGCACGCGCTGGGAAACGCCTGCTGTCAATGCGGCATAGGTTGTCCACCTGATGGCGAAAAAGATTCTCTATCTCGTCTCCGAAGACTGGTTTTTCGTCATGCATCGGTTGCCCATGGCGCGGGCGGCGAAGATGGCGGGCTACGACGTCCATGTTGCGGCCCGTGTCGGGGATTGCGCCGGCAAAATCAATGACGAGGGGTTCACCCTGCACCCGATGCAGTGGCGCAGAGGTAGCATGAACCCGCTCAGGCTGCTATCCGCAATCTCTCGAACGCGTCGCCTCTACCGGCGCATTCAACCTGATCTTGTTCATCACGTCGCTCTTTTTCCAATATTGGTCGGTTCGATAGCGGCGCTTTCACTGCCGATCCGCGTCCTCAATGCGTTTACCGGATTGGGATTTACGTTCACATCATCGACTGCGAAGGCGCGAGTGCTGCATTTGTTGTTGGCGAGCCCTCTCGGTTTCCTATTGAAGCACTCCAATCGTGCCGTGCTCGTGGAAAATCCCGACGACGCCGCCGTGATCGCGAAGCTCGGCGTACCGCAAGAACGCATCACCGTCATCGCGGGCTCGGGCGTCGATGTCGACGCGTTCACGCCGCTGCCCGAGCCCGCCGATCCCATTTGTACGGTAGCTTTTGCCGGCCGCTTGCTTAATCAAAAGGGCGTGCGGAGCTTGGTCCGCGCGCACGAAATTTTAGCCGAGCGTGGCCTATCCGTTCGTCTACTTCTCGCCGGCGCGCCCGACCCCCTCAATCCAACGTCGATCCCGGAGCCTCTGCTCGAGCAGTGGCGAAAAATTCCAAATTTGGTCATGCTCGGCCATGTCGGCGACGTTCGTAGCGTGTGGAAACAAGCCCACATTGCCGTCCTGCCTTCGCGCGGCGGTGAGGGTATCCCGATGAGCCTGATGGAAGCCGCCGCTTGCGGCCGGCCGTTGATCGCGACGGACGTGCCTGGTTGCCGGGAAATCGCGCGGCCCGGCGTGAACGGGCTGCTGGTGCCGCCGGCTGATCCAGTGGCGCTGGCGAACGCGATCGAGACGCTCATGAAAGATCCCGACATGCGGGTGCGCTTCGGCCGCGCCGGCCGCCAACTGGTCGTCGATGAGTTTTCGAGCAAACGGATCGCGCAGGAGATCGTTGCGCTTTACGCGCGGATGCTTGACGGCGGCACTCAACCACGGCCGGGGAACGCCTGACGTCATGAGCAGCCGCGCAGCCTTGGATTGGTTGAGTTCGTTCGGCTGGGTTATTTTCATTGCGGCTGCTGTGATCAGCTTCGGCCTGCTGATGTTGCTTCGTCCCCTGCTGCGGCGGCACGCGCTGGCGCATCCCAACGTCCGCTCCTCGCACAAAATACCGACGCCGCAGGGCGGCGGAATTGCGGTAATTGCGGCAACGGTCGGCGTCGCTGCCGCATCGGTCCTCTTAGGCGGCTACGGGCCCGGCGGACATTCCGTGTGGCTCGTCCTTGCCGCCACGGCTTTCATCGCCCTAGTGGGCGCGGTCGACGACCTTCGTTCGATCGCGGTGATGCCGCGACTGGTTCTGCAAATGGTCGGGGTTGCGATCGTCCTAGCTTCGCTGCCGGACGATCTGCGCGTCGTGCCGTTTTTTCCGTTTTGGCTCGAACGCGCGCTGTTGGGTCTTGTCATCCTTTGGTTCGTCAACCTGACGAATTTCATGGACGGCATCGACTGGATGACGGTCGCCGAAGTGGTGCCGCTCAGCGCCGGACTGGTTTTATTCGGGTTCATGGGCGCGCTACCGCACGACGCCACCATTATCGCGCTGGCGCTGTGCGGCGCCATGATCGGCTTTGCGCCGGTCAACCGCCCGGTCGCGCGTCTGTTTCTCGGCGACGTCGGGAGTTTGCCGATCGGCCTGCTGCTCGGCTGGCTGCTTGTCGTGCTCGCCGGCAACGGGCACGTCGCGGCGGCACTGCTGCTGCCGCTCTACTATGTTGCCGATGCGACGATCACGCTGCTGCGCCGGCTCATGAACGGCGAGCCGGTCTGGCAGGCGCATCGCAGCCATTTCTATCAGCGCGCGACGGATGGCGGCTTCAGCGTCTATCAGATCGTCAGCCGCGTGTTCGTAGCGAATATAGGCTTGATCGCGCTCGCCGCCGCGACGCTGCAGACGACGTCTTTCGTTTGGCACGTTGGCGCGCTGATCGCAGGCTGCGGTCTTGTTGCCTTGCTGCTTTACCGCTTTGCGGCCGCCAAGGCCTGATCGGCGGCGGCGATCACCTGCGCCGCCGATAGTTCATCGAGGCACTGGCTGTAGCTGTCGAGCCGCCGTTCGCAGCCTTCGAGTTGGCACGGCATGCAGGGCAGCGCGTTCTGCACCAGCCAGACATTGCCGCGGCGTTGAATGACGCCGGCCGCCGCCCAGTTTTCGTCCATGCCGCCGACCGGCCACGGGCCCCAAAGCCGCGGATCGGTCGGTCCATAGATCGCAACGGTCGGGCAGCCCGCGGCGGCGGCAAGATGGGTCACCGAAGTGTCCGGACCGACATAGACGCGCGCGTTCGACAGAAGGCCGGCGAGTTGCGGCCAAGCGAGTTGCCCGTCACGCCGCGCGACGGACGTACCGTTCCACACCGCATCAAGATAATGCCGCTCGGACTCAAGTGGGCCGCCGGTCGCGATCACCGTAAGCCCGCGTGCGGCGAGCGCCCCCGCAAGCTCGCGCCAGCCGTTTTCCGTCCAGCGCTTGTAATGAAACATCGGCGCGGCATGGATCACCGCATAGGGGCCGGCCGGCGGCACGTCCGGCCCGGCAGCGCGCGGGCAGATCACCTCCGGCACGCGTGCTATGCCGAGGAGGTCGGCGAGCCGCAACATTTCCTCGACCCGGTGCAAGCCGCGCCCGGTGGCGAGGCTGCGATCGAGCAGCATCTGCTTGACGCGGCCGTTGAAATTCGCCGGCACCGGCGCCACCCGCATGCGCCCGGCGGCAATGGCAAAGCCGGTTGGCCGGTCGCCGCTTTGGGTGGAGACCGCAAGATCGTAACGGCGGAACAACCGCGCTCCCAAGGCAAGGGTCTGGGCCGTCGATGGCTGCGGCTGAAGGGTAATGATGCCGTCGAGATCGGGATTGCCTTCGAGAATGCCGGCGGTATCGGCGAATACCAGCGCGTCGATGGTGGCGTCCGGCCACGCGCGTCGCAGGCTGCGGATCAGCGGCGTGCTCAGCAGCACATCGCCCAAGCGGCGCAA
>PMAF01000001.1 GCA_003152455.1 Hyphomicrobiales bacterium | reverse complement strand
GCAAAATCCGAAGGCCCGACACTGCGGTGATCATTGGGCTTTTGATTCCATATTCGCCGCGCCGAGTTGTCCTACAGCGAAGTAAATAACGGCTAACGACTTGGCGGTTCGACGCGTCCTGGAAATCGCGGGCATCGACTTTATCGCCGAGTCCAGTGCTCCGGGGGTCCGTCTCCGCAAGCGTCAGCGGGCCAAACAAACCAAGTAAATGATCAGCAGCCACGACCACTACGACGAAGGCCCCGATTTCAAGACCGGGGCCTTTTCGTTTTCAACCCCTGTTTCGAGCTTGGTGCGCCGTTGATTTATCTGCTCAACGGGCATGCGCGAGCAGTCCGCGGCCAATCTGCCAATGCGCCCAAGAAAAAACGATAGGATTGCCTTGCGACGATCCACCGTGCGGAATCGGTCGACGGGAAGACGGCGATGACTTTTGCCAACGCGTCCGCCATTCGCAGGGCTCTTGAGAATGCTGGGGTGGAGTTGATCGAGGAAAACGGTGCGGCACCAGGGGCTCGTCTAAAGCGGTGCATATCGGATCAATCAGTCCCGCGCGCTAAAAGTTTAGCAAACCGCAAATGAGACTCAGTTGCCTGCCGTCGCTCGTGGCCTCTTCGGGCCACCCGAGCGGCGAAGAGCCGCGTCTATCGGATATTCGCAACCGCTTCGGCGATCGTGTCGCCGATATCGTGCGCTCCTGCTCTGACAGTGTGGTCACCACCTCTGACCGCCGCCACCGCCTCGACGAAGACGTTCGATTTCGCAAGCCTCAGAGAAACAAAAAGAAACCACAATAATAGCCCTTTAGCTTAGCCCTACATGTGCCTTTCAGCCTAAATTGGCTTCGTTCTGCAAAATGACCTTGCGTACGTTCGGCGCAAATTTATGATTCGGGCGCGCCGGCCGTGCTCAGCTCGCCCCCGAAGCTCGTTTCTATTTGTCGACCAATAGGAATAAATGCATAATATTCGGTGGCCCTCAGTGAGGGCCACCGCGATTTTGCGAAACGAAGCCAAATTATTGGCTTGAGCGCCAGCAGTAAAATAAGGGGGGCCGTGGAGCAGCATGAGGCCGCACTTCAACGCGGCGGGCGCCGCTCGGCTTGAATAGGATTAAATCGTGCGCTATCTTGTCGCGGCAAATGGGAGACCGCGATGCGCAAGACCCAATCGCTCAGCATCACTCTGCCCCATGACATGGCGAAAGCCGTGAAGGACAAAGTTACGTCCGGCGCCTATGCCACCGAGAGCGAGGTCATCCGCGAAGGCCTAAGGGCGCTGAACGAGCGCGATGCCGCGCTGGAGGACTGGCTGCGCACCGAAGGCGTGGCGCGCTACGATGCCTACAAGCGTGATCCGCGCGGCCGGCCGGCCGAAAAAGTCTTCGCGCGCCTGCGCCAGCACCACGCCAAGCGGGCCAAGCGCTCCGGGCGATGACCTACACTGTCATCTTCAGCGCGCCCGCCGAAGCGGATCTCTTCGCCATTTACGATTACATCGCCGAGCGCGCGGGCGGCGCGATCGCGCTACGCTTCGTCGAATCGATTGAAGCCTATTGCCTCGGTTTTGCGCACATGCCCGAACGCGGCACCAAGCGCGACGATCTGCGGCTGGGATTACGCACCGTTGGCTTCCGCCGCCGCGCAATGATTTTGTTTGAAATCGATCGCACGGCGCGGCGGGTAGTAATTCACGGCGTTTATTATGCGGGGAGGAGCCTGGAGAAGATGACGGAGGAAACGGACTGATGGCAAATTTCGACAGGCCATGTCTGTTCTGTGGTAACAAGTAACATTCGGACGATCCGTTTGGTGACAGGTCTTTGGGGACGCGCTCATCCAAATATCCATGCTTATAAACACTTTTACTTCAGCTCTTGCGTCTCGCCGCTAAGGGAAAGAAGACATTACTGACCATCGATGCCCGCAAAACGACCTTAGGCACGCCACTCATATCAACGAGAATGGCGGTGGCCCCGGGGGCGTCTCCGCAATCGTCTACGGGCAAAACAAATCAAGTAACTAACAATCAACCGCCCTTCACAACGACGAGGGCCCCGATCTCGCGACCGGGGCCTATTATTTCCGACCCCTGTTCTGGCGCGTCAAATGGGCGACATTGGCTCAGGCAAGTCAGAACGCGCCCAAACTACCACCCGCCCAGAGCGGCGTTGAACCGCGCAAAACCCGCGAGGTTCGACTCGCGCCGAATTGAAGTTATATCGCCGGGAGCGCATTGCTTAATCCGTGGTGCCGCAACTCCCGCCGAGAGATAACGCGCTTAGCAATCGCATAGCAACGATCCGGTTGCTCGCGTCGATAGCTCCTCCAGCTCGCCTCGTCATCAGTCTCCGGCCCGGCCGCGATCATCGCTCTGCTGGCTGCGTCCTGCACAGCCGGTGTAATCAGGCGCCGTACCTTCATTTCAATCTCGACGATGGGGCTCTTCCGATCATACGGTTTTAGTTGGAGTTTGCGCGTTTCGTTGAAGGACCGATAGACCGGCTCCGGCAATGGTGCCAGTTTTACCTCGTACCAGAGGCCGCCGATTAGGCGCAGCTCACGATCTTTGGCCAGCTGGATACGCTCGATCGGCGCAGGTGTCCGATGGCGTATGGTGCGCCGGCGGGCCTTCACTTCCGGCAACAGGTCCGTACGACATAGAAGACCGGTCATCGGATTAACATAGAGCAGTTGCCACCAAAGCCCGCTGTGAATCGAAGCGCGCCAATCGTGAATCTGCCGACGAGGCGTAATCGCAACAAAATCACGCAGATGATCTCGTACATGTTGCTGAACGGTGTTATCCACCCGCAGGCGCTGCGCGATTTCGGCGTAGACCTTGTCCCAAGGCCTGCCAACTTGGCGCTCCAAATAGCGCCGAAGCGGCGCCAGGTTCTCGTTCAACTGCTTGCGATCGCCGCGCAGTGATTGCGCGCGGCGCAGACCCTCATGCGTTGGCAGATCTTCTAAGGCTCGCCGGCGTCCCTTACGACTGTTGAAGGCCGGGATACGCGGACGTTCGACGATTACGCGCGCCATATCGTCACGCATGGCTAAACTCCTCCGATCGGGGACAACAAATGCAATCCGCCCGCGTGATCATGATGATCAGCGGGAGAAACAGACCAGC
>PMAF01000186.1 GCA_003152455.1 Hyphomicrobiales bacterium | reverse complement strand
AGCACGTTGTCAACCAATTTCTGATCAGACATGACCGGCGCCCTCCCCTTCGGCCTCGCCGAGATAAGCCTCGCGCACCGCGGCATTAGCGCGGATCTCGGCGGGCGCGCCCGACGCGATCACCCGGCCATAGACCAGCACAGTGATGCGGTCGGCGAGCGCGAACACCGCTTCCATGTCGTGCTCGACCAGGAGGATAGTGAGTTCCTTCTTCAAGGCGCGCAGCATCTCCACCATGCGGGCGGATTCTTCCGGGCCGAGGCCGGCCATCGGCTCGTCGAGCAGCAGCATGCGCGGCGAGCCGACCAGCGCCATGGCAAGCTCGATCTGGCGATGCTCGCCATGACTGAGCGCGGAGGCCGGCAAGTCGGCGCGGTCGTTCAAGCCTACGCGCTCGAGCGCCGCACGCGCCGGTTCGCGCAACTCCGCCTCCTGTCGCGCATCGCGCCAGAACCGGAACGAATGCCCGGCATGGGCCTGCACCGCCAGCGCCACATTGTCGAGCACGCTGAGATCGAGGAACAGCGATGTGATCTGGAACGAGCGCGCGAGACCCAGCCGGCTACGCCGATACATCGGCAGCGCGGTGATGTCGTGGCCGTCAAAACGGATGCGGCCGGAGTCGGGCGTCAACTGGCCNNTAATATGGTCGGTGGCGACGATGCCCTCGAAGCGCTTGGCCAGATTCTCGACCTGCAAAAGCGTTTCGCTCATGGGACTGCCTTTGCGCGAAGCTTCGCCAGCAGTCCGTCGATGCCGCCGCGCGCGAACAGCACGACCAACAGCAAGAGCGGGCCGAGGACGATCTGCCAGAATTCACCGTAGCCCGCCGCCTTCTCCCCCATGAATGGATGAAGAACAAAGGTGATGACGGAAGGCAGCGCCTCCTCCAGCACCAAGAGCGCCACCGCGCCGATCACCGGGCCGACCACCGAGCCCATGCCGCCGAGCACCACCATTATGATGAGATCGCCCGAGCGGGTCCAATACATCATGGCCGGACTGACGAAGTCGGTGTGATTGGCGATCAGCGCGCCGGAGAGCCCGCACAACGTGCCGGCGATGACGAAACACACCAGCCGGTAGCGATAGGTCGGGAAGCCGATTGCCCGCATGCGCAGGTCGTTGGAGCGCGAGCCCTGGATCACCATGCCGAAGCGCGAATTCACCAGCCGCCACACCAAATAGATCGAGCCGTACAGCAGCGCCAAGCACAGGTAATAGAACTGCACTTTGTTCGACAGATCGATGGGAGCGAAGAACTGGCTGCGCTTGTAGATGGTCAACCCGTCGTCGCCGCCGTAGCGCGCGAGCCCGGCGATGCCGTAATAGGCCATTTGCGCGAAGGCCAAGGTGATCATGATGAAATAGACGCCGCGCGTGCGTAACGACAGCGCGCCGATGACCAGCGCGAACAGCGCGGAAGCGGCAAGCGCTACCGGCCATTGCACGAAGCCGGTGTAGATTCCCTCATGCGCCAGCATGCCGACGGCGTAGCCGCCGATGCCGAGATAGACGGCGTGACCGAAGCTCATCATGCCGCCATAGCCGAGGATGAGATTGAGACTGACAGCGGCGAGCGCCAGGATCACGATGCGGGTGAACAGCGTCAGCATGAAGCGGTCGCCGGTGAGACCGGCATAGACCGGCAACAGCACCAGCGCGGCCAGCAGCGCCACGACCAGGATATTTCGGGGGTTGAGCGTCGTGCTCATTTTGCGCTCGCCGGGAACAATCCTTCGGGACGCACCACCAGCACGATGGCCATCAGCAGATAGATCAGCATGGAGGCGAGCGCCGGCGCCGCGGTCGATGCCGCATTCGGGCTGAGCACCAGCCGCAGCAGATCGGGCAGATATGAGCGGCCGAGCGTGTCGACAAAGCCGACCAACAGCGCCGCGATGAACGCGCCGCGCACCGAGCCGATGCCGCCGATCACGGTAATGACGAAGGCGACGATCAGGATGTTCTCGCCCATGCCGATCTGCACGGTGAGGATCGGCGCCTGCATCAGGCCGGCCAGCCCGGCGAGCGCAGCGCCGAGCCCAAACACCAGCGTATAAAGCAGCTTGATGTTGACGCCGAGCGCGCCGACCATCTCGCGGTTGCTGGCGCCGGCGCGGATCAGCATGCCGATACGGGTGCGCATCACCAACACGTAGAGGAAGACGGCGACCGCCAGCGAGACCACGATGATCGACAGCCGGTAGGCGGAATACTGCATGCCCGGCAGGATCGTCACCGCGGTGTTGAGCCAGGACGGCAACGGCAGACTGAGGCCCTCCGGCCCCCAGATCAACCGCACCGCTTCGTCGAAAAACAGGATCAGGCCGAATGTGCCGAGCACATGATCGAGATGATCGCGGCCGTACAGCCTGCGCATGGCGATCACCTCCACCGCCATGCCAACCACGAGCGTGGCAAGGAGGGCGAGCACCGCACCAAGCACGAAGCTGTCGGTCCAGGCCGCGAAGGTGGCGGCGAAATAGGCGCCGATCATGTAGAGCGAGCCGTGCGCCAGATTGACCAGGTCCATGATGCCGAACACCAGCGTCAGTCCCGCCGCCAGCAGAAACAGCAGCAGGCCAAATTGCAGGCCGTTCAGGCATTGCTCGATGAATAGCGTCATGACGCGCCGATCATGGACATGAGCAGGCTTCCGGCGAACGAACGGCGGCAGCGCGGGTGCGCCGCCGCCGTGTCTCGCCCCTGGATCACTTCATCGGGCACTTGCTGTGCGAGGCGTCCTGGTAGTCCTTGACGATGGTGGCGACGGTCTTGAGCACGTAGTCACCCTTGGCGTCCTTCACCACGTCCTGCAGATAGAAGTTCTGGATCGGAATGTGGTTGTTGCCGAACTTGAAGTTGCCGCGCACCGATTTGAAGTCGGCCTTCTCGAAGGCTTTGCGCAGCGCTTCCTTGTCGGTGAGATTGCCCTTGGTCGCGGTGACCGCCGACGCGATCAGGTTGGCGGCATCGTAGGACTGCGCACCGTAGAACGACGGCCGGTGACCAGGATATTTCTTCATGTAGTCGGCCACGAACTTCTTGTTGGCGTCGTTGGGCAGATCGTTCACCCATTCCTGCGCGCCGGGCACGCCGAGCGCGAGGTCTTTCTGCAAGGGCAGCGACGTTTCGTCGATGGTGAACGCGGTATAGAGCGGGATCTTGCCCTTCAGGCCGGCCTGCGCGTACTGCGCCAGGAACTGCACGCCTGCCTTGCCCGGATAGAACACGAAGATCGCGTCCGGATTGGCGGCCTTCGCCTTGGCGAGTTCGGCCGAGAAGTCGAGCTGCGCCGGCCAGGTGGTGAGCTCCTGCCCGACGACCTTGCCTTTGAAGGTATGGGAGACGCCGGCCAGCATGTCCCTGCCGGCGGCATAGTTCGGGCCGATCAGGAACACCGACTTCACGCCCTTCTGGTTCATGTATAGGCCCATCGCCTCCGGCGTCTGGTCGTTCTGCCATGAGGTCGAGAACACATAGGGCGAGCACAGTTCGCCGGCGACCTGCGAGGCGCCGGCATTGGCGATGACCATGAAAGTCTTGGAATCGACAACGGGCTTGATCGACGCCAGCAGCACGTTCGACCAGATGTAGCCGGAGATGAAGTCGACCTTGTCGGACTCGATCAGCTTCTGGGTTTTCTGCTTGCCGACCTCCGGCTTGAAGCCGTCGTCTTCGTAGATCACCTCGACCGGCATGCCGGCGATCTTGCGCCCCATATGATCGAGCGCGAGCTCGAACGAATTGCGCATGTCGTTGCCGATCACGGCCACCGGACCACTGAAGGTCGAAACGAATCCGATCTTGATCGATTTTTGCTGGGCCATGGCGGGCCCGGCGGCGAGCAGCAGAGCGGTGCCCGCTGCCAACAGAGTTTTACGCATCGTTGTTTCCTCCCAGGAGCCTTTTCGGCCCTTTCCCATAAGACACTCTAGTGTACCGGCATCCGAGCCAATAGGTCCATCCACGCAGCGGCCGCAGAACCACGAATTATATTTCCAAGCCGAGCCTTCGCTGCCGTGGCCGGAACGAGCCCGCCACGACGACCTGAATTTAGACCGGCATTTCGAGTTTGTTGGCCACGCATCGCCACAACTTGATAAGAGGCAAAAGCTTGACGGTGGGCACGCAAACGACCCACGGCGGGATCGTGATCGACCGCCTTATCACCGGACAGATCGTCAATGCCGGCGGCAGGGCGACCCGCCCGAATGCGTCACGCCGGCTGTCCGGCTATGAGGCTTTTGCGCATCTCGCGGAAGGAGATCAGTTTCTCGCGGCTCTCGTCCCACAGCACCAGGCGCACGCATTGGATGCTTTGCCACAGCGTCAGCCGGCCGATGTCGCCGAGCTCGGGGTGTTCGCGCAGCACCCGTGGCAACCGGTAATAAGGAATCCGGCTGCACAGATGATGCACATGGTGCACACCGATATTGGCGGTGAACCAGCGCAAGATTCCGGGCAGAACATAATAGGAGCTGCCGTGCAGCGCGGCTTCGTGCAGATTCCAGGTTTCGTTGTGGTCCCAGACGGTGCGCTCGAACTGATGCTGAACGTAGAACAACCACACGCCCATCGCGGCCGCCAGCAGCATGATCGGCCCGTGCACGAGCAGGAACGGTCCGACGCCGATCAGCCAGATCAGCGCCGCAGCGATGATCGCGATAGCGAGGTTCGTGCCCATCGTGCTGACCCAAGGCTGCCAGCCGCTGCGCATCAAACCGAACGGAAGCCGATGCCGCAGGACGAAAAGATAGGCCGGCCCCAGACCGAACATCACCGCCGGGTGGCGATAGAACCGGTACATCAGGCGACGCCAGCGCGACAGCGCCAGATATTCGCGTACCGTCAGGGTATCGACATCGCCGATGCCGCGGCGCTCCAGATTGCCCGAGGTCGCATGATGAATCGCATGTGTACGCCGCCAGAAGTCGTAGGGCGTCAAAGTGAGCACGCCCAGCGCGCGGCCGATCCAATCGTTGGCGAGGCGATGGCGGAAGAATGCGCCATGTCCGCAATCGTGCTGAATCATGAAAAGCCGCACCAGAAATCCCGCGGCCGGAACCGAGAGCGGCAAAGTGAGCCACCAAAAGCCAAGGTAATAAGACGCCCACATCAGCGCCCAGAGCAGCACGAGGGGTCCGAAAGTGATGCCGAGCTCGACCAGGCTGCGCACGCTGCTCGGGTCGCGATAGCGCACGAGAATCTGGGTCCAGGCGCGCGCATCGATTGTTCGTCCCGCACCGGCGGGATCGTGTCCCTTGTCCAAGCTATTGCCCTTTGTGACTATAAACGGAGCGCAGGTCGACCGGCCGCAGGGCCGTCGCACTCACGTACGTCGTTATTTCGTGGAAGCAACAAGCTGGCAGATTACCACGGTTTTTTTATGTCGGCTACGGCACAAGGTGGTATCTGGTGGCGGCCAGGCAATCGGACCGCGGGAGACTTATCATGACATTAACCGTCGCCATCATCGCGCCGGGCAATATGGGCGCCGCGGTAGGCGGCCGCCTGACCGAGAACAAGGTAAACGTGCTCACCTCGCTTGCCGGCCGCAGCGAAGCGAGCACGGCCCGCGCAAAAGCGGCCGGCATGACCGCGGTGGCCGACGCGCAATTGACGGAGAGCGATTTCCTGCTCTCGATCGTGCCGCCGGGCGACGCGCTCGCGCTGGCGCAGCGCCTGGCCGGCGTGCTCGGCGCCGCCAACAAGAAGCCGGTCTATGTCGACTGCAACGCGCTCAGCCCGCAAACGGTTGAACGCATCATCGCGGTGATCGCCGCGACCGGCTGCCCCTTCGTCGGCGCCGGCATTATCGGCCCGCCGCCCAAGCCCGGCACCGCCAACACCAAATTCTATGCCGCCGGGCCGGCAGCCCCGGATTTCGCCAGGCTCAACGACTACGGGCTGATCGTGCGCGTGCTGGCCGGCCCCCTCACCGCCGCCTCGGCGCTGAAGATGTCTTACGCCGGCATCACCAAAGGCTTCACTGCGCTCGGCGCCGCCATGATACTGGCCGCCACCCGCGGCGGCTCGGCCGAGGCGCTCAAGGCCGAACTCGCCGAAAGCCAGCCGGCGCTGCTCGGCTTTCTGACGCGGCAGACGCCGGCCATGTATTCGAAAGCCTATCGCTGGGTGGCCGAGATGGAGGAGATTTCCGAATTCGTCGGCAAGGACTTCCCCGAGCACGCCATGCTGGACGCTTCGGCGCGGCTCTACGAGCGCATCGCCGCGGATGTCGAGGACGAGAAGAGAGAAGTCGGCGTGATGGATAAGTTTTTAAAGTCATGACCGATCAGGCCATACTCGTCGAACGGCGCGCCGGCTATTGCGTCGTCACCCTCAACCGGCCGGACCGGCTCAACGCGTTCAACGACGCGATGCACCATGAATTACGCAAGGCGATCGAGGAGATCGAAGCCGACCAGACCTGCCGCGCACTCATGATCACCGGCAGCGGCCGCGGCTTCTGCGCCGGGCAAGACCTCAACGACCGGCTGGTGAAGCCGGGCGAAAAACTTCCGCCGAGCACGTCGCTGGAGCGATATTACAATCCGCTGGTGCGCAAGCTGCGCGCCCTACCCTTTCCCGTCATCGCCGCGGTCAACGGCGTCGCCGCCGGCGCCGGCTGCAACATCGCGCTCGCCTGCGATATCGTGATTGCCGCGCGCTCGGCGAGCTTCGTGCAGTCCTTCGCGCGCATCGGGCTGATCCCGGATTCCGGCGGCACNNGACGCTTTGCTCGCCGCCGAGGCGCAGAAGATGTGTGAACACTTCGCCGCGGCGCCGACGCAGGGGCTGGCGCTGATCAAGCGCGCGCTCAATGCCTCGGCCGGCAACACGCTCGACGCTCAGCTCGATCTGGAGCGCGACCTGCAAAGCGCGGCCCGCGAGATGCCGGATTACGCCGAAGGCGTGCGCGCCTTCATGGCAAAGCGCAAACCGAATTTCTCCGGCCGCCCATGAGCAGGGCTCAAGTCCGCGCGCTCCGCAGCATCGATCTCGGATTTTCCGATCTCGACAACGCGCTGCGCTTTTTTACCGAGGTGTGGAACCTGACCCCGGCCGGCGAGAGCGGCGGCGTGCATTATCTGCGGGCAACCTCCGCCTTCCACCACATCCTCACGCTCCGCCACATGGCGCAGCCGGCACTGCTGCGCATGGTGTTCGACACCGCCGACGCGGACACGGTCGACGCGCTGCATGCCCAGGTTCTCGCGCACGGCCTCAAAACAATCGATCCGCCCGGCAGGCTGCGCCAGCCGCACGGCGACTACGGTTTCGGCTTCAAGGATCCGGAGGGCCGCAATATCGCAATCGTCTGCGGCGTTAAGGACCATGCCGACGCGGCCGACAGACCCGACCGGCCGCGCAAACTGTCCCACATCAACGTCAATGCCGGCGACAGCGAAGCCACCTTCGCCTGCTACCGCGACGCGCTCGGCTTCACGCTCACCGACACCACGCGGCGGCTGCGTTTCCTGTCCTGCAATGCCGACCATCACAGCGTGGTGCTCGGCTTCACCGGCGGCGACACACTCAACCACATCGCGTTCGAAATGCCCGATCTCGAATCGGTGATGCGCGGCGCCGGCCGCATGCGCGACGACCGCCGCGCCATCGAATGGGGCCCCGGCCGCCACGGCCCCGGCAACAACGTGTTCTGCTATTTTCTCGGGCCCCAGGACATGCCGGTGGAACTGACGGCCGAGATGCAGCAGATCGACGTCACGGATCGCGCCAGGACGCCGGAGCAGTGGACGTGGCCGCCCGGCCGGCTCGATTATTGGGGCATCAGCGCCGCCCCGAGCGCGCGCATGGACGCCGCCGGTTTGCGCTATAAGTTCACCGGCGACGGCTGGCGCCTCGACGAGTGGCGTTAAGGAGCATCGCATGCCCGACAAATCCCCCTTGCGCGTCGGACTGGCCGGCCTCGGCGCGGTCGGGCTGGAGGTGGCAAAGCGCCTGATTGACGGCGCCGTGCCGGGCCTGACGCTCGCCGCGGTCGCCGTGCGCGACGCCGACAAGGCGCGCCGCACGCTGCCGCAGATCGGCGACATGATCGCCTTGCGCACTCCCGCGGCGCTCGCCGATGACTGCGACGTCGTGGTGGAATGCCTGCCGCCGGCGCTGTTTCGCGAGGTGGCGATCGCGGCCATCGACAGAGGCCGCATCTTCATGCCGCTCTCGGTCGCGCAGTTATTGGAGAACTGGGATCTGGTCGACCGCGCCAGGCAGAAAGGCGCGCGCATTTTGCCGCCGACCGGCGCGCTCATCGGCCTCGACGCCGTGCGCGCCGCCGCCGAAGGCGACATCCGCTCGGTCACGATGATCACGCGCAAGCCGCCCGGCGGCCTGGAAGACGCGCCCTACCTGCTGGAGCACAACATCTCGGTCGCCAACCTGAAAGCGCCGCTGAAGGTGTTCGACGGCTCGGCGCGCGATGGCGCGCGCGGCTTTCCCGCCAACGTCAACGTAGCGGCAGCGCTGAGCCTCGCCGGCATCGGCCCCGACCGCACGCGCCTGGAAATCTGGGCCGACCCCACGATCACGCGCAACACCCACCGCATCGAGGTCGACGCCGACGTCGCGCGCTTTTCCATGACCATCGAAGGCATTCCGTCGCAGAACCCGCGCACCGGCCGCATCGTGCCGCTGTCCACCGTCGCCGCGCTGCGCGCGCTGGTGTCGGAGTTGAAAGTGGGAACCTGACCGCGGTTACACGCGCAGGAAAATCTTGCGGCGATAGAAGAAGCCTGCGAGCGCGACGGCGAAGGCCAGCCCAAGCACATGGCCGAGGAAAAGGCCGGTGTGCGGCGTGGTGAAGCGATCGATCAGCGCGCTCAGATCGCCGCCCATGAAACGCTGCGCGAACGGCTCGAAACCGGATAGGCCGTTCAAGAAATAGAGCGTGATGGCGTTGGCGCCGATCCACACGAAGATCGTCGACCAGCCGCGAATGCCCCAGACGTCGATGATCTGGTGCCACACACCCAGCAGCAGCAAACTATAGCCGCCGGCGACCAAAACGAATGACGAGGTCCAGATCGCCTTGATCACGGGGAACTGCAGCGCCCAGAGATGGCCGGCGGCAACCAGTATAATTCCGGCGCCGATCAGCCACAGCGATTTCCGCTGCGCCGCAATCCGCTCGTTCTTCAGCAGCAAGCCAGCGAAGACGCCGATGAGACACGTGCCGATCGCCGGCAAGGTCGAGAGCATCCCCTCCGGATCGCGCGTTACGTCCCACAAGCGGCCCGGCAGATAATGCGCGTCGAGCCAGTTGGCGAGATTGGCATCCGGGGCAAAGGAGCCGGCGCCGATGCCGGGCACCGGCACGAAGGTCATCAGCGCCCAATAGCCGGCCAGTAACGTCACGAACGCGGCCAGTATGCCGCGCAGGTTCAGGTTCAGATACAACAGCGACGCGAACAGATAACAAAGCGCGATGCGTTGCAGCACGCCGACATAGCGGATGTCCGCCCAATGCTGGCTGATGCCGCCGTAATAGATCAGGCCCAGTCCGTACAGCAGCAGGGACCGCCGCAGCACGCGAAGATGCGCCGGCCATAACCCTTGCCGTTCGACCAAGCGCGACAGCGAGAACACGATCGAGACGCCGGTGATGAAAATGAACAGCGGGAAGATGAAGTCGTAGAACGTCAGGCCTTCCCAGGCCACGTGATGCAGCTGTCGCCCGAGGAAATGGCCGATGCCACTTGCGACCGGCCCCTTGCCGGTGCTCATGTCGGCAAGCGCCCAGATGGCGCCGTCGCCGCCTATCAGCCAGAAGATGTTGAAACCGCGCAGCGCGTCGACCGACGCAACCCGTTGCGCCGGCGCAGCGGGCGCTGCGGCGATGAAATTCTTGGGCGTCAATTGTAGCTGCATGTGCGCGGGATCACGCCAAGGCCGATCGCGCCATTCGCGCCCGGCCGGATGCGAATAATGCCGGATAATCCCGGTTATGCGTTGACCTACATCAACCGGTCACCGCGTCAGTGCCGGGCTACGGCGACTTCGGTGGCGCCAGCGTCGCAGCGGCCGGAGCCCTCCTGCACACGGAAATAATTCCGTCCGACGAAGGACTTGTCGTAGTGGTGCCAGGAAGCGCGGTGGTCGAACGCCAGCACGCCGGCCAGCGTGACGGCGAACACCGAACTCTCCATGTCGCGCTGCTGCGCATCGAGATTTTCCGGCAGCTTGGCGCTGGCGTAGTCCACGTAAGATACGCGCCGCACGCAGGCGAGGTCCTTGACGGAATCGAGCGCGGCCATGGCCGTCATCAGGTAATCGGAGTGGTCGTTCGGGTTGATGCGGGCATCGAGCTCGGCGACGTTGAATTGAACGGCGGCCGCGCCGCCGCGTTCGAAATCGACGATTCTGCGCACCGTCGTCGTCAGATCGTTCCAGCCGTGATAGACGGTCGAGCCGTCGACGGCGTAGAGCCGGTCGATGGCGCCGTCGGCCAGGCGCCTGAGCGACTGGAAACCGGTGTCGTAATAACCGGTCCCTTGCGGATTGCCGTCCGGCACGCGCAGGAAATAGCTCACGGTGTTTCGATAGCTCACGCGATAGATCGAATGCCCGTTGAAGGGCCGGTGCTCGGCGATTTCGTCGGTGGGAATATTGTCGGCATCGGCCATGAAGTGGATCGCGGTCTCCGCGCCGTTTTCCCGCGCCAGATAAAACGGATGCTTGCGGCCGCCCCAGCCGATCCCAAGGCCGGCATCGCCGGCGGTCATATGGATGAAGACGGTCTTGGCGGCGCCGTTGATCACGTCCTGAAACGCGGACGGGTTCATGAACAGCTGCCAGTCGTCCTCATGGGCGGCGAAATAGAACGAGACCTTGTCGGGCCTGCCGCCGTCCGCGGCGCGCAGCGCCGGCAAGGTTGCAAAAACGCAAAGACCAATCGTTGCGATCGGTCGAGGTGACATCCCGGCCCCCACTTTGTATTCAAGCATCACTATGTGATCACCAAGCTTTTCGAGCGCAAGTGCGGCAACACAAAGGCCGCCCGCGCTTTCGCGGGGCGGCCTCGGTCGGTGCGGACGGATCAGTTCTTCTTGGTCTCGGGCTGCTTCGCTTCCGGGTGGGNNCGGCTTGCGCTTGATCGGATGAGCCGTCGACCGGCGCGCTCGCCATTTCCTTGGTGCACAGATCCTGGAACACCACCATGCCTTCCGGCGTGTAGTTCTTGGTCAGGCAGGTGCAGGGGGCGGCCTGCACCGAGCCGGTCTCGATGGTGCGAACCGCGTAGCCGACCGGGCGCACCCAGATGTGGTGGTGCCAGCGGACGAAGTGGCGGTGCTCGCGGAAGCGCCAGCGGCCGATTTCGTGGCCGGGATGGCCGACCGGATGAAGTACCGCGTGGCCCGTGCGGCTGCCGTGCATCACCATGGCATCGGCGTTATTCGAGACGAGGGCCGCGCCGGCAAGCGTGGCGACGGCGGCGAGACTGAGGATGATCTTGCGGGACATGGCTCTCTCCTGGGTAAGTAGGTT
>PMAF01000282.1 GCA_003152455.1 Hyphomicrobiales bacterium | reverse complement strand
TGCTCGAACAGGTCGCGCACCACGGCTTGCGCCTCGTCCATCACCCGCATCACGCGCGCGTGCCGGTACATGCGGGGGCGCAGAAACCCTTTGATGTCGGCGTCGGCTTTTTCCATCACCGCCGAGAACGCCCCCAGCGGACGCGACGCCGCGCGTACTTGCGCGGCGGAACCCGGCTTGAGCGCCGCCGCGCGCCGGTCCGTCTCCGCGATGACGTCCTCGATCATGCGGGTGATCAGGCGGCGCACCACTTCGTGCACGCGCCGCGCCGGATCGAGGCCGGAAAATTGTGCGTCGATCTCCGCGACGATGCCACCGATAATGGGCACCGCGGCGATGTCGTCGAGCGTGAACAAGTCGGCGCGNNCGGCGCGCAAGCCGTCGTCGATGTCATGAGCGTCGTAGGCGATGTCGTCGGCGAGCGCGGCAACCTGCGCCTCGGCGCCGGCGAAGGACCACAGTTCCAGATCCTGAACCTGCGCATAGGCGAGGATCGCCGCCGGCACGCCGTGCTCGGCGTAGCGGCCGATCGCGCGGCCGTCGCGCCCGGTGAGCGGCCCGTTGTGCTTGACCAGGCCTTCCAGGGTCTCCCAGGTGAGATTGAGCCCGTCGAAGGCGGCATAACGGCGCTCGAGCTCGGTGACAATGCGCAGCGCCTGCGCGTTGTGATCGAAGCCGCCGAAGCGGCCGAGCGCTTCGTCNNGCGCCAGCGCCTCGGCGAGGTCTTCGTCGAGGCCGAGCGCGCGCGCCAGCGAGCGGGCGATCTGGGCTACTTCCAGCGTGTGGGTGAGCCGGGTGCGATAGTGGTCACCCTCGTGGTAGACGAACACTTGGGTCTTGTGCGCCAGCCGCCGGAATGCGCTGGAATGGATAATCCGGTCGCAGTCGCGCCGGAAGTCGTTGCGGGTCGGGCTTGCCGGCTCCGGCCAGCGCCGGCCCCGGCTGGTGGCCGGATCGGCGGCATAAACTGCTCGCGCGCGTCCGGTTTCGATCGCCATGACTGCCCTTTCGGGGTCCCCGCCCGCATTGACTTGCGGTTCCGCGCACTTAACTATTCAGAAGGCCGTCTGCCAATAGCATCGCGGCCGAAGGACGAAACGATGGACATGAACGTCACGGTCAGCGAACGGGCGGCGCGGCGTATTGGCGAGATCCTCAAGAGCGAACCGGAGGGCTCGATGCTGCGCGTCTCCGTGGAAGGTGGCGGCTGCTCCGGCTTCCAGTACAAGTTCGGCGTCGAGAGCGCCAAGGCCGACGACGACATCGTCATCGCGCGCGAAGGCGCGGTCGTGCTGATCGACCCCGTTTCGGTCAACTACATGGCGGGCTCCGAGATCGACTTCGTCGACGACCTGATCGGCGCCTCGTTCAAGGTGAAAAACCCGAAGGCCACCGCTTCCTGCGGCTGCGGGACGAGCTTCGCGCTGTAGAGTCTACTCCGCCGCCACCGCGGGCGGAACTTCCGCCACTTCTTCCAGTTGCGGCTCGAGCCGGCGCTTGATCAAGCGGTCGATGCGATCGAGATAGACGTAGATCACCGGCGTGATGTAGAGCGTCAGCAACTGCGACAGGCAAAGCCCGCCGACCACCGCGACGCCGAGCGGCTGGCGCAATTCGGCGCCGGCGCCGGTGCCGAGCGCGATCGGCAGCGAGCCGAAGATGGCGGCGAACGTCGTCATCATGATCGGGCGGAACCGTAAGAACGCTGCCTCACGGATCGCCGCTTCGGCGGACAGGCCGACGCGGCGGCGCTCGATAGCGAAGTCGATCATCATGATGGCGTTCTTCTTCACGATGCCGACCAGCATCACGATGCCGATCATGGCGATCACCGACAGATCCATCTTGAACAGCATCAAAGTGAGGATCGCGCCGATGCCGGCCGACGGCAGGCCGGAGATGATGGTGATCGGATGGATGAAGCTTTCATACAAGATGCCGAGCACCACATAGGCGGCGAAGATCGCCGCCAGGATCAGAATGCCCTGCCCGCGCAATGAATCCTGGAACACCTGCGCGGTGCCCTGGAAGCCGGTGGTGATCGAAGCCGGCAGCCGCTCCTCCCGCTCCAGACTTTGGATCGCGTCCACCGCCTGCCCGAGCGAGAAATTGGGCGCGAGATTGAACGAAATGGTCACCGAGGGCTGTTGGCCCTGGTGGTTGACCTGCAGAGGACCGACCGACGGCACAAAACGCGTTACCGCCGAGATCGGCACGACGGTGCCGTTGGTAGTCTTCACGTAGATATTGTCGAGGTTATTCCGGTTCTCCTGGAACTCCGGCTTGGTCTCCAGAATGACCTCGTAGTCGTTGGCCGGCGTGTAGATGGTGGCAACCTGACGGTCCCCAAACGCGTCGTACAGCGTCTGGCGCACTTGGTCGACTGTGACGCCATAGACCGCGGACTTCTCGCGGTCGACCTCGATCGTCATCTGCGGGTTTTTGATGTAGAGGTCGGTGGTGACATCGCGCAGCGCTTCGAGCTTGGCCATCTTGTCGCGCATCTGCGGCGCCAACCGGTAGAGCGAGTCAGTGTCGTTGGACTGCAGCGTGTATTGGTACTGGCTCTTCTGCAGCTTGCCACCGAGATTGATGTTCTGGATCGGCTGGAAAAAGATTTGGATACCCGGCACGACGTTGGCGTTCTGCCGCAGCCGCATGAGCGCGGCGGCGAGCTTGCCGCGTTCGTCCTGCGGCTTGAGCGCGACCAGCATGCGCCCGCTGTTGCCGAGCGTGTTGGGGCCGCCGATGCCGACCGTCGAATTGACATAGGCCACCGCCGGATCCTTACGAACCAGATCGGCGATCTGCCGCTGCAGCTTGACCATGGCCGGGAACGCGATATCGGTATTCGCCTCGGTGATACCGATCACGTAACCGGTGTCTTCGGTCGGGAAAAAGCCCTTCGGCACCACGATATAAAGCCAGATCGTGCCGGCGATGGTGAACAGCGTCACCCCTAGCATGACCGACTTGTAGCGCAGCACCCAGTCGAGCGACCACCGGTAGGCGCCCGCCATGCGTTCGAACAACGCTTCGAACCAGCGCAGGACGAAATTCTGCTTTTCCTCGCCGTGGTGGCCCTTGAGCACGCGCGCGCACAGCATCGGCGTTAGTGTCAGCGACACGAAACCGGAGGTGATGATCGCGACCGCGATGGTCACGGCGAACTCGCGGAACACGCGGCCGACCATGCCCCCCATCAGCAGCACCGGAATGAACACAGCGATCAGTGAAAACGTGATCGACACGATGGTGAAGCCGATCTCGCGTGAACCCTTCAGCGCCGCCTCGAATGGGCGCATGCCGCCCTCGATGTGACGCACGATGTTCTCCAGCATGACGATCGCGTCGTCGACCACGAACCCGACCGACAGCGTGAGCGCCAAAAGCGTCATGTTGTTGATGGAGAAGCCGAACGCGTACATTGCCGCGCAGGTGCCGATCAGCGAGACGGGCACCGCCAGCGCCGGGATGATGGTCGCCGACACTTTGCGCAGGAACAAGAAGATCACCATGATCACCAGCGAAATGGCAATCGCCAGCGTCCACTGCACGTCGACCACGGCGTCGCGGATCGAGATCGAGCGGTCGAACAGCGGCTGCATCAGGATTGACGGCGGGACCTGCGCGCGCAGTCCCGGCAAGGCATTGCGCACTTCGTCCACCACCTCGACCGTATTGGCGTCGGGCTGGCGCTGGATCGCCAGCACGATGGCGCGCTCGTTGTTGAACCAAGTGGCAATCTTGTCGTTCTCGACGCTATCGATCACGTTGGCGATCTGGTCGAGCTTGACCGGGGCGCCGTTGCGGTAGGCCACCACCACGTCGCGATAGTCGGAGGCACGCCGCATGGCGCCGGTGGCAAGCAGCGTTACCGTCTGCTGCTGACCCTGCAAGGTGCCGACCGGCGTGTTGGAATTTGTGCTGGCAACGACGTTGCGGACGTCTTCAAGGGAAATGTTTCGCGCGGCCGCCGCCACCGGGTCGACCTGCACGTGCACGGCGAATTTCTGCGCACCGTAGACCAGCACCTGTGCAACGCCGGACATCTGCGAAATGTTGGGCGCCAGCACAGTTTCCGCATAATCGTCGACAGTGGACAGCGGCAGGGTATCGGAGCGCATGCTCACGTAGAGCACCGGGAAGTCGCCAGGATTGACCTTGCGGAAGCTCGGCGGCGTGGTCATTTCGATTGGCAGGTCCTTGGCCGCGACCGACAGCGCGGTCTGCACATCGAGCGCAGCGCCGTCGATATTGCGGCCAAGATCGAACTGGATGGTGATCTGCGCTAGGCCGAGCGACGAGGACGAATTCATCGACGAGATGCCGGCGATGGTCGACAACTGCCGCTCGATCGGCGAGGCGACCGAAGATGCCATGGTTTCCGGGCTCGCGCCCGGCAGATTGGCGGTGATTTGGATGGTCGGAAAATCGACCGCCGGCAATGCCGCCACCGGCAACAGCCGATAGGCGAAGGCGCCGAATACGATCAACGACGCCGTCATCAGCGTCGTCAGCACCGGGCGGCGAATGCAGGTTTCCGAGATATTCATGGATCAGCCGCCGGCAACTTTGGCTTTGCGGGTGTTGACGCGCGTGCCGCTCGACAGCTGCAATTGGCCGTCGGTGACGACGGTTTCGCCGCCGTTGAGCCCGCTGCTAACAACCGATTGCCCGCCGACCGTGCGCTCAACCTTCACTGGCTGCACCTTGGCGACGTCATCATTGACGACAAAGACGAAGTTGCCGGTCTGGCTGACCTGCACCGCGGTCGAAGGCACCACCACCGCCTGCGGCTCGACCCGCAGCGTCAACTCGGTGGTGACCAAAGTACCGGGCCACAACAACTCGTCTTTGTTCGGCATGGTGGCGCGGATGGTCACCATGCCGGTCGCCGGATCGACGGTGTTCTCGATCATCGTCACCTGGCCACTGGCCCGTTTCTTGTCGCCCGGAATGATCGCGTCGATTGTGGCGGTTTTCGCTGCCAGCGCCTGCCGAATCTCGGGCAGCACATTCTGCGGCACGGTGAAGCTGACATAGACCGGGGCCATCTGGTTGATGGTCGCCATCGGCGCGGTGTCGGCCTGGCGCACGAAATTGCCGACCTTGACGGCGGCCGCGCTGATGCGTCCGTCGATCGGCGCGGTGACGGTGCAATAGCCGAGCTGGACCTTCAGGTTGTCCAAAAGCCCAGTGTCGGCCTTGATCGCCGCGCGATAAACGTCGGCCTGGGTCTTGGCGTTGTCGAGATTGACTACCGGCGTGGCGCTTTTGGCGACCAGGTCGGTGTAGCGCGCGACGTCGCGCAAGGCGCCGTCGAGCTGGGCCTTGTCGCGCGCGATGGCGCCTTCGGTCTGCGCGATCTGCGCCTCGATGGCGCGGCCGTCGAGCGTGAACAGAAGGTCGCCCTTCTTGACCTCGGCACCGTCGCGGAAATGCACGGCGGTGATTGTGGTATCGACCCGCGCCTTGATGGCGACGCTGGCGATCGGCGTGACGTTGCCCAGCGATTGCAGGCGCACCGGCATCGGCTTGCGCTCGACGGTGGCGACTTCGACCGGCACCACGCGCGCGCGCGCCTGTGAGCGCGCCGCGACGCTATCGCTGGTCCACAATCCGCGGACAAGCAAGACAACGCCAATCAGGGCGAGCGCCGCCACCCCAAAGAGCCACTTTCGCTTCGTCATCTGCGATTGTCGGCCTGGGCTGTTAAGGGCCCTGCCCAGGCGCTCCCTAATTCCGCGGAACTAATTCTTTTCACCATATCTAAGGGGCCACGTTGGCCGCCTTCTACCGTATAAACGGGACTGGGTGCATATCCCTGCGCTGACTGGTAAACACGCGAAGCACTGGTTTTATTCAGTGTTTGCGCCGGAGTCGTGGATGCGCATCGCCACCTGGAACGTCAATTCGATCCGCCAGCGGCTGGACAACATGCTGGCCTGGCTCAAGGAACGTGACCCCGACATCGTTTGCCTGCAGGAAATCAAGTGCGTGAACGAGGCCTTCCCGCGCGAGGCCTTCGAGGGGCTTGGCTACAACGTCGCCGTGCATGGCCAAAAGGCCTTCAACGGTGTGGCTTTGCTCTCCAAGCTGCCGTTCGACGAGGTGGCGCCTGGGTTGATCGGCGACGATGGCGATGTGCAAGCCCGCTTCCTCGAGGCACTCGTATCGACCAAGACCGGCGTGCTGCGCGTGGTCAGTCTCTATCTGCCCAATGGCAATCCGCCCGACACTGAAAAATATACCTATAAACTCAAATGGATGGATCGGCTTATTGCTTTTTCACGTGAGCGGCTGAAGCTCGAAGAGCCGTTTGTTTTGGCGGGCGACTACAACGTCATCCCGACTGCGGCCGACGCCCGCAATCCGGCCGCTTGGACGAAGGACGCGCTGTTCCTGCCGCCGACCCGGGAGCGATTCCGGGCGCTGACCAATCTCGGCCTCACTGACGCCGTCCGGGCCGTCAGCGACGGCCGCGACCTCTACACCTTCTGGGACTACCAGGCCGGCGCCTGGGCCAAGGATGACGGCATCCGCATCGACCATCTGCTGCTGTCGCCGCAGGCCGCCGACCGTCTGGCCGACGCCGGCATCGACCGCCACGTGCGCGAATGGGACAAGCCGTCCGACCACGTGCCGGTTTATGTCGATTTGGATATCGAATCGCGTTAACGCGCAATGCGGCGGCTACTCCCGCCGCGTCTCCAGCCAGCGCTTGAGATAGACCAGCGCCAGCGCGCGCTCGTCTTCGGTCGCCTGCTGGAAGGCGCTGTCGTAGAGCCGGTTGATCCAGGCCTGGTCGGTGCCGACGCCGTCCTTGGCGCTATCCTTGGCGAGCGTGAGCCACATCAGGCCGCGCGCAGCCTGGCGCGGAACATGGTCGCCGGCAAACAGCATGGCGCCGAGCATGGCCTGCGACTGGCACTGGCCCTTCTGCGCCGAGAGGCCGAACCAGCGCGCCGCCTGGCGCGGATCGTGCGGCGCGCCGACGCCGTCGAGATAGAGCCGCGCCAGATAATACTGCGCTTCGGAATCGCGGAAATACGAGGCGGCATAAGCGAACATCTCGCGCGCGCGGTCGGGGTCGCGCTTGATGGCCGTCTTCGGAATGCCGTCGAGATAATAGTGGCCGAGCGCCACGAAGGCGTTGGCGACGAAGCGCGACTGCGGCGTGTCCGGGTTATCCTCGGCGTGGCTATCGGCGATGCCCCGGAAATACTCGAACGCCCTGAAGTCGTCCTGGGTCACGCCATCGCCTTCGGCGTACATGCGCGCGAGCTTCCACTGCGCCAGCGGGTGGCCCTTTTCGGCGGCGTATTCGAGCGAGTGGATGGCCTTGGCCTTTTCGCCGGCCTTGAGCCACTGCGCACCGGAGCGGAACGCTTCCATTGCCGTAAGCGGCGGCGCCGCCGCCGCCATGGCGGTGGTCGCCTTGGTGCCGTCGAACGCCATGGCCGGCATGGCCATCAGGCAAGCGCCTAGAAGGCTTGCGCCGATCACCGTCACGCGCAACGGGAGCTTAGCTATCCGCATAACACGCCTTCTCGCCCGCCCCGCCCGGATGGGTGACCGCGCCGTTGACGGCCGGCCCCACTTGCTGGGCGTATTTCCATAAATAACCTGAACCGTATTCGGCCTCGCGCGCCTTCCACTGGGTCCTGCGCTTGGCCAATTCGTCGTCCGAAAGTCTGACGTTGATGGTGCCTTTCTCGGCATCGAGTTCGACGATGTCGCCGTCGCGGATGAGGCCGATCGGCCCGCCAACCGCCGCCTCCGGACCGACATGACCGACGCAGAAGCCGCGTGTGGCGCCGGAAAAGCGTCCATCGGTGATCAGCGCGACTTTCGCGCCCATGCCCTGGCCATAGAGTGCGGCCGTGGTCGAGAGCATCTCGCGCATGCCGGGGCCGCCCTTCGGCCCTTCGTAACGGATCACCAGAACGTCGCCTTCTTTGTAGGTCTTGCGCTTCACCGCCTCGAAACAGGCTTCCTCGGTGTCGAAGCAACGCGCCGGGCCGGTGAACTGGAGCGCCGTCGTCATGCCGGCCACTTTCACGATCGCGCCTTCGGGGGCGAGATTGCCTCTCAGGCCGACCACACCGCCGGTCGCCAGCAGCGGCTTATTGGCCGGATGCACGACGTCCTGGTCCGGGTTCCATTTCACGTTCTTCATGTTCTCGGCGATGGTGCGGCCGGTGACGGTCAGGCAGTCGCCATGCATGTTGCCGTGGTCGAGCAAGGTTTTCATCAAAAGCGGCACACCGCCAGCTTCGAACATGTCCTTGGCGACATAACGGCCGCCCGGTTTCAAATCCGCGATATATGGTGTCTTTTTGAAGATTTCGGCGACGTCGAACAGGTCGAATTCGATGCCGCATTCATGCGCGATGGCCGGCAGATGCAGCGCAGCATTTGTGGAACCGCCGGTGGCGGCAACCACTGCGGCGGCGTTCTCCAGCGCCTTGCGGGTAACGATGTCGCGCGGCCTGATATTCTTCACGATCAGGTCCATGATCATCTCGCCGGCCAGCGTGCAGAGCTTGTCGCGCATCTCGTAGGGCGCCGGCGCGCCGGCCGAATAGGGCAGCGCCAGGCCGATCGCCTCGGACACGGTCGCCATGGTGTTGGCGGTGAACTGCGCGCCGCAGGCCCCGGCCGAGGGGCAGGCGTTCTCTTCGAGCGTCTGGAGATCCTCGTCCGACATCTGCCCGACCGAATGCCGGCCGACCGCCTCGTAGACGTCCTGCACGGTGACGTCCTTGCCTTTAAACTTTCCGGGCAGGATCGACCCGCCATAGATGTAGATCGACGGCACGTTGAGCCGGCACATCGCCATCATCATGCCGGGCTGCGACTTGTCGCAGCCGGCGACGCCGATCAGCGCGTCGTAAGCATGGCCACGCATCGTGAGTTCGACCGAATCGGCGATCACCTCGCGCGAGGGCAGCGAGGCCTTCATGCCAGCATGGCCCATGGCGATGCCGTCGGTGACGGTTATGGTGCAGAATTCGCGCGGCGTACCGCCGACCGCGGCAACCCCCTTCTTGACCGCCTGCGCCTGGCGCATCAGCGAAATGTTGCAAGGCGCGGCTTCGTTCCAGCAGGTGGCCACGCCCACAAAGGGCTGGTGGATCTGCTCGGCCGAAAGCCCCATGGCGTAATAAAACGAGCGATGCGGGGCGCGGTCCGGCCCTTCGGTGGCGTGCCGGCTCGGCAGCTTGGCTTTTAGATTACTTTTAGCGTCCATAACCTTGCCGTGCCCCCCGGCCCCAGACTTCGCAGCCGGATTATTCCGGCCGGTGTATTCCGAGGCCCCCCAGCCCCGTGCTGAAACCTGAATGCCATGCAGCGCTTTGTCCCGCCGCTTGGCGTGCTTCGATGTCGGAGCAGGGTATGGCCAAATCGCGGCGCGGCGGGGATGATAAGTGGGGATGGCTTAAATGTTCTAAACGTGTTGCAGCTTAGCCACAGCCACCACACGCCCAATGTCCCTGCCCCTCAAGTTGCGACGAGGCTTTTTCGACCGGCCAGTGCTGGAGGTTGCGCCCGCGCTGATCGGCGCCACCTTGCTGGTTAACGGAGCCGGCGGGCGGATCGTCGAAGTCGAGGCCTATCACCACACCGATCCGGCCGCGCATTCCTACAATGGCCAAACCGACCGCAATGCGGTGATGTTCGGACCCCCCGGCTACGCCTATGTCTACCGTTCCTACGGCATCCACTGGTGCCTCAACTTCGTCTGCGAGGAGGCAGGCAGCGCCAGCGCCGTGCTGATCCGGGCGCTGGAGCCAATGGCGGGAATTGTCGCAATGCGGCGAAGACGCGGCCTGCCCGACGAGCGGGCGCTCTGCTCGGGGCCCGGCAAATTGTGCGAGGCACTCGGCGTCACCCACCGGCACAACGGCCTGCCGCTCGACCGGCCGCCGTTCGAACTGCGCGCGCGCTGGGACGTCCCGGAGGTCGTCGTCGGCCCCCGCATCGGCATCACCAAGGCGGTCGAGCACCCCTGGCGCTACGGGCTCAAAGGCTCGCGGTTTTTGAGCAGGCCGTTCAAATAACCGGTCGAAAGTTATGTCGCGCCCTTGAGCCGATGCAATGCCTCGGCGATTTTTCCTTTGCGGCCGACCGCCTCTTCGCGTTTTTCTCTTTCGCCTTCGATGATTTCTTGCGGCGCGTTGGCGACGAATTTCTCGTTGCCGAGCTTGGCGTCGACGCGCGCAATGTCGGCGTCGGCCTTGGCCAGTTCCTTCGCCAAGCGCGCGCGCTCGGCGGCGATGTCGATCACGCCGATCAGCGGCAATGCCGCGACCTCGCCGCGCACGACGAGCTGTGCCGAGCCTTGCGGCGCGCTCGCGGCGGAGGAAATCTCCGACACGCGCGCCAATTTCCGGATGAATTCCGCCCAGCGCTCGGCGCGGCCTTGCGTCTCTTTCGACGCGCCCGCCAGCACCAGCGGAATGGCCGCCGTCATGTTCATCTCGGCCCGCAGCGAGCGGATGGCGGTCACCAGGTCGATCACCCAACCGATCTCGGCTTCGGCTTTTTCGTCGGCGAGGCCTTCGAGAAAAGGCCATTGCGACAGCGCCAGCAGGTTGGAGCGTTTGGGGCCCTGCTCGGCCGTCACCGCCCACAGCTCTTCGGTGATGAAGGGCATGAACGGGTGCAACAATTTCAGGATCTCATCGAGCGCCCACGCCGCCATCGCACGCGTCTCGTCCTTGGCCGCGCCATCGGGGCCGGTCAGCAGCGGTTTCGACAATTCGACATACCAGTCGCAATAGACGTTCCAGACGAAGCGATAGGCCGCCCCGGCGGCCTCGCTGAAGGCGTAGGTCTCAATCGCCTGCGTGATCTCGGCCGCGGCCTTCGCCGTTTCGTGCGCGATCCAGCGGTTGAGCGTTTCTTTCGCGGACTTCGGATCGAAACCTTCAATCCGCGCCGCGCCGTTGAACTCGACGAAGCGCGCGGCGTTCCACAGCTTGGTCGCGAAGTTGCGGTTGTTCTCGACGTCCTGCGGCCCGAGCCGGATGTCGTGGCCCGGCGCGACGTTGCGCATCAAGGTGAAGCGCAGCGCGTCGGCGCCGAATTCGTCGATGACACCGAGCGGGTCGACGACATTGCCCTTCGATTTCGACATCTTGGCGCCGGAGGCGTCGCGCACGAGCCGGTGGATGTAGATGTCGGCGAACGGCACGCTGGGCATGAAGTGCAGGCCCATCATCATCATGCGGGCGACCCAGAAGAAGATGATGTCGAAGCCGGTGACCAACGCGCTGGTTGGATAGTAGCGCTTGAGCTCGGGTGTTGCCTCCGGCCAGCCTAGCGTCGAGAACGGCCACAGCGCCGAGGAGAACCAGGTGTCGAGGACGTCCTCGTCACGTAGAATTTTAACGGGACCACCTTCCTCCGTTTTTAATTTGGCTTTCGAGGATTGGAAATCGTTGAAGTCTTTTGCGATCGCGACTCTTGCGTTGTAATAACGGCGCGCTGCTTCAATCGCCGCCGCTTCGGATTCTTCTACAAATCTTACGTCGACGCCTAAATTAAGTCTTTGTCCTTCGATCTCCGGCCCATACCAAGCCGGAATCTGATGGCCCCACCACAGCTGGCGCGAGATGCACCAGGGCTGGATGTTTTCCATCCAATTGAAATACGTGCTCTCCCAGTTCTTCGGCACGAATTGGGTTTTGCCCTCGCGCACGGCGGCGATGGCCGGCTTTGCGAGTTCTTTGGCGTTCACGTACCACTGATCGGTGAGGAACGGCTCGATAACGACATTCGAGCGGTCGCCGTGCGGAACGCTTAGACCATGCGGCTCGATCTTTTCGACCAAGCCCAACGCTTCTAGCCGTTCAACGATTTTCTTGCGTGCGGCGAAGCGATCCATGCCGTGCATCGCTAGGGTCTCGTTAAAGTCGGCCGATGCGGCGACACCGGCCGCAAATTCAACATTGTCCTTGAGCGCGAGCTTGGCTTCGATACTAAAAATATTGATCTGCGCCAGCTTGTGCCGCTTGCCGACCTCGAAATCGTTGAAGTCGTGCGCCGGCGTGATCTTCACCGCGCCACTTCCCTTTTCGGGATCGGAATATTCATCGGCAATGATTGGAATCTTGCGGCCGACCAGCGGCAGGATCACATTCTTGCCGACCAGCGCCTTGTAGCGCTCGTCGTCCGGATGCACGCCCACCGCGGTGTCGCCGAACATTGTCTCCGGCCGCGTCGTCGCCACCACGATGAATGTCGACGGATCGTCAGGATTGAATGTCTTGCCCTCGGTCGGATAACGCAGGTGCCAGAGGTGGCCCTTGGTCTCGACCTGCACCACTTCCAGATCAGAGATCGCGGTGAGCAATTTGGGGTCCCAATTGACCAGCCGCTTGTCCTTGTAGATCAGCTTTTCATTGTAAAGCTGCACAAAGACCTTGATCACCGCCTTGGACAGCCCCTCGTCCATGGTGAAGCGCTCGCGCGACCAGTCGCACGACGCGCCAAGGCGCTTCAGCTGATTGACAATGGTGCCGCCGGATTCTTCCTTCCAAGCCCAGACACGATTGAGAAACTCAGGCCGGCCCATGTCGCGACGACTTTTCTCCTGCCGCTCCATCAACTGACGCTCGACGACCATTTGCGTGGCGATGCCGGCGTGGTCAGTACCCGGCTGCCACAGCACGTCCTTGCCGCGCATGCGCTCGAAGCGGCAGAGCACGTCCTGCAAGGTGTTGTTGAGCGCATGGCCCATATGCAATGAGCCGGTGACGTTGGGCGGCGGTATGACGATAGAGTACGGTGCAGCCGTCGCGCGCTCGGGCCGGCCGGCGCGAAAGGCGCCCGCCTGCTCCCACGTCCGGTAAATGCGGCCCTCGACCTCGGAGGGCTGGTAGGTCTTATCGATCATTTTTGTTTTTCTGCATCCAGTCGCGCGGTAGAAAGCCCGCCACGCCACCGAGAGTCAACTTTGCCGGAATCTTCACGTTCACCGGGCGGCAACGCCACCAGCGCCATCGCGCTTCTGGCCGTGGCGGGCTTTGCCGCCCAGGCCATGGTGCGGTCGACCGATTCGCTGCTGCCGCAGATCGCCGCCGACCTCCAGGTCAGCGTCGGCGCGACTTCGATCGTGGTCACCGCCTATCTGCTGGCGCACGGCTCCGTGCAACTGGTGATCGGCCCGATCGGCGACCGCTTCGGCAAGTATTTCTGCATCGCCATCGCCGCCGCGTTCTCGACCGCCATGGTGGTGGCGTGCGGGCTGGCACCCTCGCTGCCGATCCTGGTGGCGGCGCGGCTCGCCTGCGGGCTGGCAACCGGCTGGATCGTTCCGTTCGCCCTCGCCTTCGTCGGCGACGTCATTCCTTAAGAGCGCCGACAGCAGGTGCTCGGCCGCTTTCTGTCCGGGCAAATCCTCGGGCAGATGTTCGGCCAGGCCGCCGGCGGCGTGCTCGGCGATTATTTCGGATGGCGCAACGTGTTCTTCATTCTCGCCGCCTTGCTCGCGACCGCCACGCTCGGCCTGTTCTATGAGCTGTGGCGCAACCCGATCACCCGCGTGGGCCACGCCTCCGCGCGGCCCGGCGGCGGCTTCGTCGCCGACTANNGTGAACTTCGCGCTGGTCGGCCTGTTTGTCGGCACATTCGCGGTCGGCGGCTTGATCTACAGCATTTCGGTGCGCGTGCTTTTCGACCGCTTCGGGCCGGTCGGCCTTGCCACCGGCGGGGGCATCGTGCTCGCCGTTGCCTTTTTCATACTCGCAGCGGAGCCGCATTACTGGATGGCCCCGGCCGCGATCACCTTGACCGGACTCGGCTACTACATGCTGCACAATACGTTGCAGACCAACGCCACCCAGATGACGCCGCAAGCGCGCGGCACCGCGGTCGCGATTTTTTCCTCGGCGCTCTATCTCGGACAGACCGCGGGCGTCGCCGCCGGCGGCGTGGTGTTCGACCACTTCACCGCCGTGCCGCTGTTTCTGGCCGCGGCGGCCGTGCTGCTGGGGCTGAGTTTGTGGTTCGCACGCCAGCTCAAGCGCCGGCGGGTGCTGACGACGAATTAGACCGTTCATTCCCGCGCAAGCGGGAATGCAGGGCCACGACTTCGAGGGCAGAAAGTCCTGGGTCCCCGCTTTCGCGGGGACGAGCGGACAAATTACGGCCGTCCGCGCGAGACGCGTTCGATCTCGGCCCGCACGATGCGATCGACCATGCCGGGCAGATTGTCATCGAGCCAGGACTTGAGCAGCGGCCGCAGCATCTCCTTCACCAGATCCTCGAGCGTGCGCGCATTCTGGCCGATCACGGTATGCGCCAGACTATTGAACGCGCTGTCCACCGCCGCGACGGTCGAGGACGAGATCAGCGGGCGATCGGGCATCGGATTCGAGGCCCGCGCTGGGGCCAGTCTTGGCGCCGGCCTTGGGGCGGGCGCCGGGGCCTGCGCGGCGGGACGGCGCGGCTCCTCGATGATGCGCACCGCCGGCTCCGGCGGGTCGGACGCCCGGTCGGTAAATATGACATCGGACGCGGCATCGATGGTGCGGAAGGTCACCGGACCGTCATCCGCGGCCGGCGCCGGCGCCGCCATCGATTCGGTCAGATCGAGCACGTCGGATTCCGGCTGCGCGGGAGTTGCGGTATCGAGGTTTGCGAGCATGGCATCAATATCATCCTGGCTGTTGGCGACGGCGGCCGGCGGTGGCGCGGGCGGAAGGCCGGAAGCGCGCGGCGCCGGGCCGGCAACGGCAGGTGGCGTCGCCGACTTGTTAGCGTCGTCGTCGGCAATAATGCGGCGGATCGAGGCCAGAATTTCCTCCATCGAGGGCTCTTGGACCTTTGCCGTTTGGCTCATTGCTACATTCCCGACTGCAGCTTCCGCACCCCTGCGTCTATACGCTCGAGCGGCGACGGCGCGCGCGAATCGTCGCTTGATTGCCTTTTATACGCCAGGGGCGTGCCGGTTTGGCAGGCAGAAATTCGGCTGACCACAACGAACTGTGGACATAGACGCACGATCGAGGGGAAGGCCGGCGGACCCGAAACTCAGCGTCCATCCGGGTTGCGCACGCCGGCCCAGCTATCGCGCACCTGCTTGTAGTGCACGGTGGCGTCATAAACGGGAACCCGAAGCCCAAGCACCTCCGGCGACAGGCGGCCGACCGCCGACAGCAGGGTGTAGGACGCCACTACCCGGTCGTGTTGGGCAGTGACCAGCGCCACGCGCGCGTTCACCAAAGTCTGCTGCGCCGTCAATACGTCGAACGTGGTGCGCTGGCCAACGCGGGCTTCTTCCCGGATGCCGTTGAGCGCGATCTCGGAGGCCTGTACCTGGGCTTGTGTGGCATTGATGTTCGCCTTCGCCGCATCGAGCTGGCCCCAGGCCTGCACGACGTTCTGACGGATCTGATCACGCGCGCTGTCGAGGTCGAGACGCTTCTGCCCGAGCGTTTCCTTGGCTTGCCGGATCAAGGAGTATTCGGCGCCGCCCTGGTAGATCGGCACGCTCAGCGTACCCAACACCGAGGCGTTGTAGGCATTCATGGTGGCGAGACTCTGCGTGCTCAGCCAATTCTGCGTATAACTCCCCTGCACCGTGACCGTCGGATAAATCGCGCCTTCGGCCACCTTCACCGCCTCCAGCGCCACGTCGAGGTTGTATTGCGCCGTCGTGACCGCCGGATTATTGGCGCTGCTGACCGCGATCGCGCCGGGCAGGCTATGCGGCGAGAAGCGGTCGACCGGCGAGGCCGGCGACAGCTTGCCCGGTTCGCTGCCGATCACCTGCCGATAGGTCGCGACCGAGGCGGTGTAATTGGCTTCCGCCAGGAGAACCTGCGAGCGGCCGGCCGCCAGACTGGATTCCGCCTGCGCCACGTCGGTGCGCGTCACCTCGCCGACGTTGAAACGGTCGCGGGTCTGCCGCAACTGCTCCTGCAACACTTCGACGTTGCGCCGCTGCAGGTCGAGGATGGCGGTGTCGCGCAGGAGATTCATATACGCCGTCGCGGCGTTGAGCAGCACGGTCTGCTCGGTGAGGCGCAGCGTCCCGCGCGCGGCCAATACCGCGCTCTCGGCCTGCCGCGTCCGGTTGGCGGTCTGGAATCCGTTGAACAGGGTCTGTGTGATGGTGGCGCCGACCGAAGCCGGCGCGTTGTAGCCGGCGAGCGTGCAGTAGATGCCAACGCACGTGGATACCGACTTGGACGTCGTCGACGACGTCTGCTCGCCGCCGACCCCGGTGATAGCGACTTTCGGGCGATAGCCGGACAGCGCCTGCGGCACGCCTTCGTCGATGGCGCGCGTGGCGGCACGCTGCGAATTGAGCGAGGGATTATTCTGATAGGCCTGCATCAGCGCGGATTCGAGCGTTTGGCCGCACGCCGGCGCCGCCGTCAACGGCATCGCAGCCAATGCGGTCATCGCGGCCGCAAAGCCGCCGAACCAAATGCTGTGAGAACGGCGCGACATTCCAACCCCATCCATACGCGACCGGCGCATGGCAACCTTCACGTTAAAACCGGCGAGTCGGGAACCTTATGCGTCCAGTTGCACCGTTAAAACCCCCTGACGGGATACGCCCACTTAAAACACGCCGCCAGGGGATTCGTGGTCACGTTTGGAACCGCGACCGTATTAGAAAGCGAAAACGGGCGTTTTCGTGAAGCCCGGCAGCAACGCCGCCGAGGCATCGAAGACCGGGCGGCCACCGACCTCCCCACCGCTGCGGCGATACAACATGGCTTTGGAGCCGGGACCCGAGCCGAGCACGCAGACGAGCCGGCCGCCGTCCTTAAGCTGTTCGCAGAGTGCCTGCGGCACGACCTCGGTGGCGCCCTCAAGTACGACCACGTCGTAGGGCGCACCTTTCGGCCAGCCGCCGGCGAGCGGGCCGCTGACCACGTCGACATTGGGCTGCGACGAGCGCGATTCTTCCGCCGCCTTGGCGAGGCCGGCGTCCTGTTCGAGCGCGACCACCTGAGCCGCAACACGGGCAAGCACGGCGGCGGAATAGCCACCGGCACAGCCGACATCAAGCACGCGGTCGGTGGCCTCGATTTCTGCGGCCTGGATCAGCTTGGCGAATACCATCGGCCTGAGCAGGCGGCGGGATCCCCCCACCGGCACGTCGAGATCGAGATAGGCGAGCGCGGCCGAAGCCTGTGGAATGAACCGTTCGCGTGAAACCTCCAGCATGGCGGAGATCACGCGAAGATCGGTGACATCGGAGGTGCGGACCTGGCCGTCCACCATGTGGCGGCGCGCGGCGACGGAATCGGTCATCGGTATCCTCGGCGAAAGCTGGAGAATGCGCGGCTTTTGTGCGGCAAGCCTTGGCAAAAGGCAAGGGAACCGGCGGCGTTGTCGTTCGGTGCCGGCTCCTATATAGGCTTGCAGCGTGGGGAAACGCGCGGCCTTTCGGGGGGCGCCTACCTCCGACGGCCACGTGGCGGAGTGGTTACGCAGCGGACTGCAAATCCGTGCACGCCGGTTCGATTCCGGCCGTGGCCTCCACTCACTTAACGCTCCGGCGGAAAGGCTTTCGCGTTGCGGGGGGCCTCGAAAGCGGGCTTGCTTGCGCCGGGCCATTCCTGCTTTGCAAACCAGTTACGCTTTGTTATAGGCCCGATGCGTAAAAACCCGGCTTGTTCCTCGGTAGCTCAGCGGTAGAGCGTTCGACTGTTAATCGAAATGTCGCTGGTTCGATCCCAGCCCGAGGAGCCATTCTTTTCCGCCCGACATTGCCCGCCCCTTGCGAGAGGCCATGATGCCCTCGACCAGCCCGCTCACCACCGACCTCTACGAACTCAACATGGTCCAGGCCTACCTGGATAAAGGTGAGGACAAGGAGGCGGTGTTCGAATTCTTCGTGCGCCGGCTGCCGCCAAGGCGCGGTTTCCTGCTCGCGGCCGGGCTTGACGATGCGCTCGATTATCTGGAGACGCTGCGGTTCAGCGCGGCCGAGATCGACTGGCTTAAAAGCACCGGACGCTTCCGCGACAACCTGCTCGATTATCTTAAAAACTTCCGCTTCACCGGCGACGTGCATGCGATCCCCGAGGGCAGCGTCTGCTTTCCCAACGAGCCGCTGATCCGCATCACTGCGCCGCTGCCGCAGGCGCAGCTGGTCGAATCCCGGCTGATCAACATTCTGCACTTCCAGACGTTGATCGCATCGAAAGCCGCGCGCATGGTGCTGGCGGCGCCGGGAAAAATCCTGTCCGATTTCGGCCTGCGCACCGCGCATGGCGCCGAGGCCGGGCTATATTCGGCGCGCGCGAGCTACATCGCCGGTTTTGCCGGTGCCGCCAATGTGCTTGCCGGCGAACGCTACGGCGTGCCGATCGTCGGCACCATGGCGCATTCCTTCGTACAGGTGCACGACGACGAAATGACCGCGTTCGAGAATTTCGCGCGCGCGCGGCCGCAAGGCGTGATCCTGCTGATCGACACCTACGACACCGAGCAAGGCGCGCGCAAAGTGGTCGAGCTGGCGCCGCGTCTTGCGGCCGACGGCATCGCCATCCGCGGCGTGCGCATCGATAGCGGCGACCTGACCGCGATGGCGCGCAAGGTGCGGGGCATTCTCGACGACGGCGGCTTAAGCGAGGTCATCATCTTGGTGAGTGGCGGCATCAACGAAGACGTGCTGCAAACGATGATGAAGGAGAAAGCGCCGATCGACGGCTTCGGCATCGGCGTCAATCTCGCCGCCTCGGTCGACGTGCCCGCGCTCGATTGTGCCTACAAGCTGCAGGAATATGCCGGCAAGCCGAAACGCAAATTGTCCGAAGGCAAGGCGACCTGGCCGGCCCGCAAGCAGGTGTGGCGCGCCTACGACGCCGACGGCCGCATGCGCGGCGACATCTTGTCGCTCGAAAACGACAGACAGCCGGGCGAGGCTTTGATCGTGCCGGTGATGCGCGCGGGCACACGCGTCGCGCCCGTGCCGACGCTGGCGCAAATCCGCGAACGCGCCGCGGGCGATCTTAAGCGCCTGCCAGGCCCGTTGGCGCGACTGGAATCGGGATTCGAATATCCGGTGAACGTAGCGGACGCCCTCACCGCGCTTGCCAAGCAGATCGAGGCCAAGACGAAGTAGACAAACTCCAAGTCATTCCGATACGCCGCCTCGCCGCGCCCCGGAATGACAGTTATTGGCCCGCCCTATTCCACCCGCGCGCGCCGTCGCCGTAAATCTCGTGTCCGGCGTCGGTCACCACCATGGTGTCCTCGAGCTTGATGAAGCCGCGGCTCGGATGCAGCAGCGTGGTCTCCACCGACACCACCTCGCCGGCCTCCAGCGGAATGTCGGCATCGCTTGCCGGATATGGCACCGGCCCGCGATCGGTGAGCCGCGGCGCCTCGTGGCTGACGAGCCCCATGCCGTGGGCGAGGAATTCCATGTGATTATGGTGCCTGGATTTCTCCACCAGCGGCTTGGCGGCGGCATAGATTTCCCGGCCCAGCACGCCGGCGCCCACCGGTTTCATCGCCGCGCGCTGGATGCTCTCGATCTCCGCCAATAGATCGTTCAACTCGGCATCCGGCTCGCCCTGAATCGCCATGCGGCAGATGTCGCCGATATAGCCGTGGTAGTTGCCGCCGCTATCGATCGACATGATGTCGCCCTTCTGCCACTTCTGCTCGGAGGGCGCGCGGTTAAGGCTGGTACCGCAGGTGATAAGGCAATATTCGAAGGTCAGGCCGCGATTGGTCTCCTCGCGCCGCAACGCTTCGACCACGTCGGCCTTGGTCACGCCCGGCGCCGAGGCGGCAATGACCGCCTGCATCGACGCCAGTACCGCGTCCGATGCGACTTTCAGTTTTGCCAGTTCGTCGACGGATTTTTTGAGGCGCTGGCGCTCCAGGATGAACAAGGCGTCGACCCAGTCGGCATCGGGGAACGCGGCGCGCAACACGAGTGAGGCGTCATAGGGCAAGAAGCCGAATTCAGCGGCGATGCGTTTGGTTTTTAAACCGGCCTTGCGAATGTAGTCGGCCGCCTTCTGCATGGCGTCGACCGAACCGGCGGTGGAGGTCTGGGCCTCGCTCGTCCACAGCGGTTTGTTCTGGGTCTGAAATTTCTCCAACCGGTGGCCGATATAGGTGGCCTTTTCCGGCGCGCCCTTGGGATAGATGAACACCGGCAGATAGCGGGTGACACCGGTGGCATCCATGTAATCGAAGAAATTGGCGCGGTGGCCGCCGAGCAGATACTGCACATTATGCTTGGAGGTCGCGATCACCAGATCGATGCCGGCCTCGTCCATCAAGCGGTCGAGACGCGTGTGATCGAACGGAATCGCGAGGCCGCTTTGCTTCTGAGCATTGACGTTCATGGCGAGGCTCCCTGGGCGCCGGCTTGCTCGCGCCGGTCATACCCAGAGCCTAGCGCATGACCCGGCAAAGTGGAATCCGGTTTTAGCAGCCGATCGCGCGAACCATCACGCCCAGAGTTCCCGGCTCGCAAGCCGGGCACCTTCGGCCAGCGCCTCGAGCTTCGCCCACATGATCGAAGGATGCACGCGGCGGTGGAACGGCCCCTGCGCAAAGCCGCAATCGGTCCCGGCGATGACGTTTTCGCGCCCGACGATGCGGGCCAGCCGCACGATGCGCTCGGCGACCAGTTCCGGATGCTCCACCACGTTGGTGGCGTGGCTGATGACGCCCGGGATCAGCACCTGACCCGGCCCGAGCTTTGCGCTCTTCCAGACCTGCCATTCGTGCTCGTGACGCGGATTGGCGCCCTCGATCACATAGGCCCCTACTTTGACCTTCAGGATCAGATCGACGATGTCCTTGAGCGGCACGTCGCTGACATGGGGCCCCGGCCAACTGCCCCAGCACACGTGGTAGCGGATGCGGTCGGCCGGCAGGCCTGCGATGGCGTGGTTGATGATGTCGACCTGCTGGCTAAGCCAGCGCCGGTAGTCCGCGAATGTCGCTGGCGGCACCATCCGGTCGTAGGTGACGGCGTTGCGGGCGTCGTCGAGCTGCACCAGAAAGCCGGCATCGATGATCATCTTGTATTCGGTGCGCATGGCTTCGGCGATGGCCGACTGCAATTCCTCTTCCGTTTTGCAGAATTCGTTCTTGCGGTCGGGGATCACGCTCGCCGGCGCCGCCACCGGCAAAAATGCGTCCGCCACCTGCACGCCGTTCAGCGCCGCCTTGAAGTTGTCGATGTCGCGCTGCAGCTCCGCCTGCCCGGTATACGCGATCGGCCCAACGCAAATCGCTTCGGTCGTGGTGGCGACGCCCTCGCGGGCGTCGAGTTCGGCATAGAATTCCGCGAAACGCTCGCGGTCGGCGCCGCGCTTGAATGGATTGGCGGCGTCATGCCGGATCGGCCGCCGCTCGAAACCGGAGAGCCGCTCCAGGGCATATTGCGACCAACTGATCGATTTGCCGAACTCGCCGTCGCTCACCACGTCGATGCCGGCCTGCGCCTGGTGCCGCACGACCTCGGCGACGGAATCGGTCAGGCACTTTTGATAGGCCTTCGGGTCGTACGGCTTGCCGGCCTGCTTGGCGCGCAGAAACTCCTGCAGAGCCGGCGGACGGATCAAGCTGCCGACGTGGCTGGTAAGGATGTGGTGGCTGCTGCGCTTCATGGGGCACGGCTTTCGCGTTTGTCAGACCGCTCGCTATGCCCGCGCCGCGCGCCAAACGCAATGTATGGGGAAATTGACCGGCGTGGGCAGCGCCCCAACCGCCTTTCAGGTTCGATGCCGATGCAGGGAATAAGCGAGCGCGATTGGCCGCGCCTCAGGCCGCGGACTTGGCGACAACCGTATCCGGCACCGAAGCCGCGGCGGCATTTTGGTCCCGTCGTTTGAGCATCATATCGAGGGATGCTACTTCGACCCGGTTGCGCCCGTTCTCCTTGGCGAAATAGAGCGCCTGATCGGCCTGCGCCAAAAGCTCGGCGACATCGATCGCGGCCTCCTGGCAATACACCAAGCCGATGCTCACGGTCGCGCCGACCGGGCGGTTATCGACCTCCAGGGCCGCTTGCGCGAAACTTGCGCGAATCCGCTCGGCCACCGCCATCGCATTGTCGCGGCTGGTGTCGACGATCACCGCGGCGAATTCCTCGCCGCCCAAGCGTCCGAGCAGATCGGACGCCCGCACCGACTGACGCGCGGCGTCGGCGAAAATCTCGAGCGCCCGGTCGCCGAGCGCATGACCGAAGCGGTCGAGATCGATCAACAGCACGGCGGTCGAACGCGGATTGGATTTATGACGCTTCGCCAGTTGCGCGGCGTCTTGCAGAAACGAGCGGCGGTTGGCGATGCCGGTGAGCGGATCGACCATGGCGGCGGTGCGGTGACGCAGTTCCGTGCGCTCCTTCGCCATCGCCAGCAGGATGAACGCGATCGAGATCGTGAACAGCAGAGCCTCGAACGAAAGCACGGTCAACCACACGCTCCCGAGCACATGATTGGCGGGCGACCACGGCACCATCGCCGCCAGCGGCGTGCGCAGCAGGAACAGCGCGCCGTGCGCGAACAGCATGAAGATCGCCGGCCAGCGCGACACCAGCGCTTCGCTGCGGCCGCGCCAGAATTCGTAAGCCGTGAGCCAGGTGTAAGTGGTGACGATGCCGGAAGCGATCAGCGACCGCGTATCGACCGCGTCGGCGAGCACCGGCAGGCGGCAGACCAGCAGCCAGAGCACCGCGCCGGTCACCATATAGACCGGCTCGAACGGGCGGCCGTCGAACACGCGCGCGCCGGTCCAGGTCACCGCGAAGGCGGTGAACAGCAGCGCGTTGGCGAAATCGATGGTGACCAGGTCGGGCGCCGAGCCGTACATCCCGAACAGCACGATCGAAGCGGCGCGGATCAGATGGGCAAAACCCCACCAGGCAACGGCGCGGATCGCGGTGTTCTGCACCCACGCGAACAGCAGCAACAGCCCGAGAATAGCCTCCACATAGATCGTCACCGTGAAGAGGGTGTTGACGTCGAGGTTCATCGAACGATACCGCCCAACCTATTGCTCGGGGCCTGCTTTTTTAGCTGCGTCCTCTGCCGTGACGGTTAGACGGTGCACGGTAAAAAGTGGTGAATGTCGCGGGTTACCATCGGCCAATGCGCCGATATGGTTTCGCGGACCTTTCCGAAAAGCCGGGCAGTTGAAGCGACCGGCCGGAAAATGCGCGCGCAACGGGCGCGGGGCCGGTATTTCCATTGTCGGCGGCGGCCATAGCCGCCGATTTCATGCCCGCCCGCCTCCGCCCTAGCGCCACAGACGACCCGTCGCCCCCAGGCTTGTCGCTCAAAGGGGGGTCCACTAGGGTCTTTTGTCCCCATCCCCCACCCGGAACCGGGCATGCAGATCCGCGACGGCATAGTTGACGCCATCGGCCATACGCCCCTGATTAAGCTGCGACAGGCGTCCGAAGCCACCGGCTGCACCATTCTCGGCAAGGCCGAGTTCATGAATCCGGGCGGCTCGGTGAAGGATCGCGCCGGCCGGCAGATGATACTGGAAGCCGAAAAGCGGGGCGAACTCAAGCCCGGCGGGCTGGTGGTGGAGGCGACCGCCGGCAACACCGGCATCGGCCTCGCGCTGGTCGCCAATGCGCGCGGTTACCGCACCCTCATCGTCATTCCGCAGACGCAGAGCGAAGAAAAGAAGGACATGTTGCAGCTGTGCGGCGCCGAATTGGTGCAAGTGCCGGCGGCGCCGTTCAGCAATCCGAACAACTACCAACATATCGGCCGGCGCCTGGCCGGACAGTTGAAGAAGACCGAGAAGAACGGCGTCATCTTCGCCGATCAATGGAATAATCTGGACAACCGCAAGGCCCATTACGTCTCCACCGGGCCCGAAATCTGGCAGCAAACCGCCGGCAAGATCGACGGTTTCATTTGCGCCATCGGCACCGGCGGCACGCTGGCCGGCGTCTCGGGCTATCTGCGGGAAATGAAAAAGAAAATTGTCATCGGCGTGGCCGATCCGCGCGGCGCCGCCATGTACAATCTATTCGCCCATGGCAAAGCCAAAACGAGTGAAGGCGGCTCGATCACCGAAGGCATCGGGCTCGGCCGCGTGACGCCGATCATCGCCGACTTGAAGGCAGAAAAGGCCTATCTCGTGCCAGACGAAGAGGCGATCCCGATCGTCTTCGATCTTCTTCTGCATGAAGGGCTCTGCCTCGGCGGCTCTTCCGGCATCAATGTCGCCGGCGCCATCCGCCTGGCGAAGGACCTCGGTCCCGGCCACACCATCGTGACGGTGCTGTGCGACTCCGGCTCGCGCTATCAGTCCAAACTGTTCAACCCGGAATTCCTGCGTTCGAAAAACCTGCCGGTGCCGGAATGGCTGGAGCGCAAGACCGCGATTTCGATTCCGTTCGAGAAGACGTGAGCGCGCAATGGCTACCGATTGCCTGTTTCGCGACGACTCCTATCTAAAGCAATGCGACGCACGCGTGGTCGCGATCACCGAGCAAGGCGGCATCGTGCTCGACCGCACGGTGTTCTACACCAATTCCGGCGGCCAGCCGGGAGACACGGGCGCCCTCATCGCGCCGGACGGCACGACCATTCCGATCGCCAACGCCGTCTATGCCGACGCGGCCAAAAGTGAAATCGCCCACATTCCGGCGGCCGGATCCCCGTCCGTCAAACCCGGCGACGCGGTCACCGCGGCGATCGACTGGGACAAGCGCTACGCCCGCATGCGCATGCACACGGCGCTGCATCTTCTCTCGGCCGTGCTGCCTTATGCGGTGACCGGCGGTTCGGTCGGCGAGAGCGAAAGCCGGCTCGATTTCGATATTCCGGAATCAGGCCTCGACAAGGACGCGATCACCGCAAAGGTCAACGAGATGATCGCGACCAACGCGGCTCCAGCAGCCGCTGGATCAGCGACGAGGAACTCGCCGCCAATCCCGGCCTGGTCAAGACCATGTCGGTAAAGCCGCCGATGGGCACCGGGCGGGTGCGGCTGATCGAGATTGCCAACCTCGACTTGCAGCCCTGCGGCGGAACCCATGTGCGAAGCGTCGCGGAAATTGGCGCGGTGCGGGTGACGCAAATCGAAAAGAAGGGCAAACAGAACCGCCGCGTGCGCCTGGCGTTGGTATAGTGACGCCCTGTCCATTCACGAAAGCGAGACGCAAATGAACGAAACCGCCCCCGCCAGCCGCTGGCTCAAGTCCGCGCAATGGCTCGCCGGCAATCTCGGCAAGGTCGTCGTGGTCGACGCCTCTTATTATCTTCCCACCCAAAAGCGCGACCCCAAGGCGGAATATATCGCGGCGCATATTCCGGGCGCGGTGTTCTTCGATCTCAACGCTATCTCCGATGAGTCCACCGACCTGCCGCACATGCTGCCGGGGCCGGACCAGTTCGGCGCTGCCGTAGGCGCGCTCGGGATCGCCGAGACCGACACCATCGTAGTCTATGACGCCACCGGGCTTTATTCGGCGCCGCGCGTGTGGTGGACCTTCCGCATCTTCGGCGCCAAAAATGTGTTCGTCCTCGACGGCGGATTTCCGGCGTGGAAGGCACAAGGCGGCGCGAGCGAGGCTGGCGAGGTCAAACGCCCTGCGCGCACCTTCAAGGCGGAGATGGACACCGGCGCGGTGGCCATGGTCTCGGATGTGCAGATGGCGCTCAACGACGACAGCACGCAGGTGGTCGATGCGCGCGCGGCCGGGCGCTTCGCCGGCCGCGAGCCGGATCCGCGGCCGGGCCTGCGTCCGGGCCATATGCCCGGCGCGCTCAACGTGCCGTTCGCCGACATTCTCGACAACGGCCGCCTCGCCACGCGCGAGAAGATCGCGCAGGCCTTTGCCAAGGCCGGCGTCGATCTCGACAAGCCGACGATCACCACCTGCGGCTCCGGCGTCACCGCTGTTGTGCTCGCGCTCGGCTTCGACGCGCTCGGCAAGCCGCTGCCGCGCATTTACGACGGCTCCTGGGCGGAATGGGGCGGCCGGCCGGATCTGCCGGTGGAGAAGGATTAGGGGGAGCTTCTCAGCTTGTGGTCTAACCGACGATTTGGCTGATCGAGATAATAACGAACTCGGCGGGTCTAACCGGCGCAATGCCGACGACGATATTCACAATGCCCCTGTCGATGTCACTCTGGGTCATGGTGGTGCCGTCGCATTTGACGAAATAGGCGTCCTGCGGCGTGTGGCCCTGGAATGCCTGCTGCTTGAACAGACTGAATAGGAAGGCGCCGACATTGGTTCGGATCTGCGCCCAAAGGGGTTCTGCATTCGGCTCGAATACCGCCCACTTCGTGCCGCGGGTGAGGCTCTCCTCGATGAACAGAACCAGCCGGCGGACGGGGATGTATTTATATTGCGCGTCGTCACTGAAGGTACGCGCGCCCCACACGACCGTGCCGATCGCTGGCATAGCGCGCAGGCAATTGACGCCCAAGAAATTGAGGCTGCCAATGTCGTCGTCGGTCAAACCGGCCGAAAGCCCGACGACGCCCTCGAGCGTTGCTTGCAGTCCGGCCGGCGCCTGCCAGACGCCGCGCGTCGCGTCGGTGCGGGCCATGACGCCTGCCACGGCACCGCAAGGCGCGAAGTCTGCGATCGCCCCGCCTTTCAGCGGATCGGATGCGCGCAGGCGGGGAAAAAACATCGCAGCGTCGGGCGTCTTTGTCATGAGCGAGCCGACGCCGGATATCGCCGCGCCAGTCGACGCCCAGCTCGCGGGGGGATCGACGATGAACAAAGCGCGGCGGGTCTTACAGTAATTTGCCCCGGCCTCGCGCGTCTTCCGGCCGATCTCGCCCGCCGGGATCAGCGGCGGGATGCAGAGAAAATTGAACAGATCGGCTTTTTCGAGAGCCCACAGGCCCTGCATTCGGCTTTCGAGCGCAGGGCCGGAAATATCGTCGTCGGAAATATTCGAACCGTCGGCGCCGCCGCTCAAGGTTTGCGTGCCGGAAACGGGCGTGGCGGGCGAAACCTCCCTCGCATCGACGCCCACGAGGCTCGAGCCTTGCT
>PMAF01000047.1 GCA_003152455.1 Hyphomicrobiales bacterium | reverse complement strand
TTGGATTTAAGTCCTAATTTTTAGCCTAGCGACCTGGCCTGATCGGCTGCATATTGGTCGCATGGAAGAGCCGATTGCTGGACAGATGGTTGCGATTGTCATCCCTGGTCTTAGCGGGGGTAAGCCTATGTATGTCCCATGCGTCGTAGCCGAGCCAAACCCGGCAAAGGCCGAGGAAATTGTCAGGGCCGTTATTGATCACGGTGAAGATGCGAAGGCTATTGGCCCCCTTACCAAGCGCTACATTGATGGATTCGGGCTCAAGCCCGGGGAGTTTACGCATTGGCGATGGAAACAATGAACCACCGCAAACGCCCCCGCGANNATGCGTACAAGCTGCCGATTTTCGAGACGCTGGTCCGGCGCGCCATTTTGGCCGCCGCAGCGATGTGAGGAAAATGGCAGCCCGTTCTTTTGGATGTGACAATCGGCAACGGAGAATAAAAATGAAAGTTCAAATAAAAAATGCTTTCGTTCTCGCTTGTAGTGCGGCGGCCGCAATCTTGATAGCAGGAACGATGTCTCTGTTTATTTCTCGACCCGCCGCTGCGACGCCGCAATTTGCTCAGCAGACCGGGGTGCCCTGCGCTCAATGCCACCAGAGACCAGACGGCGCCGATGGCAAGCTCACGCCGTTCGGGGAAAGCTTCAAAGCGAACGGCAACGTGTTGCCGAAATCGCCGCCAAAATAGGAATCCGCCGTACGGGAATTCGCCATCACAACACACGGAGCGTTGCATGTTGGGATCGAAAAAGAATCGCTCGATCAGTCGTCGTGATCTGGTCAAGGTAGCGTCGGCAGGGGTAGGGACCATTGCTCTGGGTGGCGTCGGCGCACAGCCCGCGACTGCTGCCGAGGCAGTCCCGGCTCGTTGGGATGTCGAAGCGGATGTTGTGGTGATCGGTTCCGGCGCCACGGGCCTTACTGCGGCGATAGTTGCGAAGGAAGCCGGCGCATCGGTGATCATGGTCGAGGCCGAGAACCATATTGGTGGTCATGCGATCGTGAGCGGCGGCACGGTCGTGCTCGGCGGCGGAACCACCGCGCAAAAAAAGTACGGCATTGTAGATACGCCGGATTTGCTCTTCCGGGACCTGACGGATTGGTCGGTGGCCGAACCCAACGGCGCTCCGGATTACCGCTACAACGACCGAGAGGTCGTTCGCGCCTTTGCCGACAACGCCGCGCGCACGTGCGAATGGCTGATCGCGCACGGCGTCGCTTTTATGGACATCGCTCCTGGTTCGTTTGACGCGGTGTCGTCTGGGAACTCGGCACCTCGATCAATGTACGCCGCCGCCATGCATTGGCCTAACGTCCTGACCGGGAAGCCACTCGATGCGAAATTCCAGTCGGTCATAGCCACGGGCGCCGGGCTGATGCGTCCACTACAGGCCGCGGCCGAGAAGGCAGGCGTAAAGATTTTGCTCGAGCACAGGATGACCGCAATCTATCGGGAGAATCCGAATGCGGGACAGGTGCTCGGCATCGCCGTGGATAACAACGGCAAGAAGATCAACATCCGTGCGGGCCACGCCGCCATCATCGGCACCGGCGGCTCCACCGGCAATGTTAACTTTCGGCGCATGTTTGACCCGCGCCTCACCGAAGAATATTGTGGGCTGGCCGGCATGCCGTGGTCGAATCAGGACGCCAGCGGCGAATTAGCTGCGACGGCAGTGGGTGCTTCGCTCTGGGGCCTAGCCAATCAAACGGCCGAGTTTGGCTCGGTCTTGAGCAAGGCCGGCTTCATCGGCAGTCAATACAACTACATGGCAATGGACATGTTGGTGCTTCCGTGGATGCCTGGCAGCGACGTATTCGATAAGGCCCGCGCATCAGGGCTGCGGGTAGCGAATTGGCAGGATGCCATTTTGGTGAACATGCTGGGCAAAAGGTTCTACGATGAGACCGCGTCGGCATTCACCGCCAACGGTTACAACTCGATCAGCTCCTACACGCAAGATAGCTATCTCAACGCCAAGAACGTCAAATACAGCCCCAATAACTTCATCAACGCGGCTCTGGCCGGTATCGGCGACGAACACAACGGTGGTGGTCCGATCTGGGCGATCTTTGATGCCGACGCCGTTGCGCGCGAGAGCTGGGATCCCACACCGCCCAACGTCGATATCGAGGCAGGGTTCTTCTTCAGCGCGAACAGCTTGGCCGGCCTCGCCAGCGCGATCAAGATGCAATACCAGCGCGTTCCCATGCCGCCCGACAATCTGGAAAAGGCTGTGACGCGATATAATTCCTTTGTCGACTCAGGCGTGGATGCCGATTTTGGCAAGCCCAAGCCGCTCCATAAGATCGCAAAGCCGCCGTTCTATGCCGCATGGGCGACGCCCAACGTTCACGATACGCGCGCCGGCTTGCGGATCAGCGCTCGTTGCGAGGTGATGGATATGAATGGCGCTGTCATTGCCGGTCTCTATTGCGGCGGCGAGTCAGCTGGCGGCTTCAGCCAACATGGCTTAGCGCGTGCCATTTGCCAGGGCCTCATCGCGGGCACGAACGCTGTCGCGTAGAAGAGCAGGATCTAGCTGGGATTGGCCGGAACAAGCAGTTGGATCCCATGTGAGGGGGGCCATTGACGACCTCCGGCTTGCCGACGCGCTCGAAGAGAACCTTTAGCCCTGTGTGTACCGAAAACCTAAACCCGAACGTGACGGTGATGAAGTCCGTTTCTCTAATCGCCCATTTCTTGTTTTCGATCTGCGGGCCACCTGCAAAATTGGCGCGTTCGTCAAGAGGTGCACCGAGCCAACCCTAAGGCAGATCGGTCGGCTCCGACATGGCGTCACTCTTGAAGCACATAAGTTCCGGGAGCAGCGCAGAGTGGGGCGTAACCCGCGGCGGCCGCGCCCGTTGAAGGGGGCGTGCTTGCGGCACCAGAATGCTCTTCAAGCCAAGCAACCCATTCTGGCCACCAAGAACCATCCTTGCGCGGTGCCGCCTCCAAGTAGGCGTCTGGATCGACGTAGTAATTATCCGACTTTTTGGTCATCACCTGGAAGCTATGCCCATCGTGGCCGGGCTCGGATATGACCCCGGCATTGTGGCCGCCGCTCGTGAGCAGATACGTAACGTCAGCCTCGGTCTGAAGATTAATCTTGTATGTTGACCGCCACGGTGCAACGTGGTCGCCCACGGTGCCCACTGTAAAGATTGGGGCACGAATGTCGGTGAGCGCGATCGGTTTGCCTTCGACGATCAACCGCCCTTCGGCCAGATCGTTATTAAGGAACAGACGCCGCAGATATTCCGAATGCATACGATAGGGCAGGCGGGTCGTATCCGCGTTCCACGCCATGAGGTCAATCATGGGAGCGCGTTCGCCCATCAAGTACTCGCGGATCATTCCGGACCAGAAGAGGTCATGAGAGCGCAACATCTGGAAGGCACCCGCCATCTGCGTGGTGTCGAGGAAGCCCTGTTCCCACATCATATCCTCGAGGAACGCGAGCTGGCTCTCGTTGATGAAGAGCATCAGCTCGCCTGCCTCTGTGAAGTCAGTCTGAGCGGCCAGCAACGTAATTGATTTCAGGCGGTCATCGCTGTCACGCGCCATTGCCGCAGCAGCAATCGACAGCAGCGTGCCGCCGAGACAATAGCCGACGGTATGTACCTTTTGGTTCGGCACGATCGCGCGGAGCGTGTCGAGTGCCGCCATGACACCGAGGGTGCGGTAGTCGTCCAAGCCGAGGTCACGGTCTTCTGGACTAGGATTCTTCCAGGAAATCATGAAGACCGTAAAGCCTTGCTGGGTAAGGTACTTCACCAGCGAGTTCTGCGGCGACAGATCAAGAATGTAATATTTCATGATCCATGCGGGCACGATGAGCACCGGCTCGGGCCGGACCTTGTCAGTCGCGGGCGCATATTGGATGAGTTCGATTAACCGATTGCGATAAATGACCTTGCCCGGAGTTACCGCGACATTGCGACCAACGACGAAGTTCTCGGTGCCGATTGGCTTTTTGCCGCTGACCCTGCGGTCCCAGTCCTCGATAAGCTTCTGAAAGCCACTCACTAAATTCATTCCGCCTTTGCTGACGGTATGCCGAAGGACTTCAGGATTTGTCAGTAGAAAGTTCGACGGGGACACCATGTCGAGGACCTGGCGCGACACGAACTGCACCATGTTTTCATGCTGCTTCGTAACGCCGCGTATGCCGGTCGTCGCGTTGTCCCACCATTGCTGATTGAGCAGGAAGGCCTGATACATGAAATTATGCGGCCACTTCTGCCAATCCTCACCGACGAAACGTCGATCGTGGGGCAATGGCTCGATACAGCGTTTTGCCTTACCTGTGTGTACCGAAAATTAGATTCTGCAATATTCGTGGTGAAGGCCACCGAGAACCGGGTATGACGTGATGGCACCGAGGCGCTCGATCGCGCGATGGAACGGC
>PMAF01000284.1 GCA_003152455.1 Hyphomicrobiales bacterium | reverse complement strand
TCACTTTGCCGCGGAATACTCAACCTGGAGCGCACTGCGTTCGGGGGCGGCTCGCCATTCTTGCCGGGCTTCGTCGCGCGCCCCGTCGCGTGCTGCCATTTCGTCTCGAATTCGTCGGCGGTGTAGGGCGGTCGCAGAGCCGTGAACTCATGCTTTCGACTTATTGCTGCCAACCCCCACCGAGAGCATTGTAAAGTTGAACGAGCGCCAACCGCTCATTGAGCTGTGCTAGTGCGAGATTGAGTTCCGCCGCGAAGTAATTGGTTTCACTGGTCAGAACCTGGAGGAAACTCGCGCCGCCATGCTGGTAAAGTATGTTCGAGAGCCGGTCAGTATCCTGCGCAGCGGAAGTCAATAACTCCTGCTGCTCGCGGAACTCGCGCTCTTTCTGATATGCGACGAGGGAGTCAGAAACCTGCTGGAAGGCGTCCATGATCGCTTGCTTATAGGTCAGCAGCATTTGTTGTTCCTGCGCCTCGGCAAGCCGCACGCCTGAGCGCAGACCTCCCGCCTCAAATACGGGTTGCGTTAGCGATCCGGCGGCGTTCCAGAGAGTGGCCGAGTCGGTGAAGAGCTGGCTCAGCTTATAGCTTTCGAAACCTGCCGTACCGGTCAGAGAAATACTGGGAAAATAGGCGGCCTTGGCGACACCAATCTCGGCGTTCGCCGCCACCAAGGCTTCTTCGGCTTGCCGTACGTCCGGGCGGCGCTCGAGCAGTTCGGAAGGAAGACCTGCCGGAACGGTCGGCGGGTTTGGCTGCTCGGTGAGTTGGCGGCCCCGGGGAATGGCGCCGGGATTCTCGCCAAGCAGAATGCTGAGCGAGTTTTCCTGCCGTGCGAGTTGACGTTCAACGTCAGGAATTGTCTCCGCAGCCGCGTAAACAAGCTGCTCCGCTTGCCGCACGTCGAGCGCGGATGCTGACCCGTTCTTGGCGAGCACGTTGATGAGTTGCAGCGACTTCTGCCGCGAGGCTAGCGTCCTTTTCGACACCTCCAGCGCCAAATCAAGCTCGCGAAGCTGAAAATAGGCAGTGGCCACACTGGATACCACGGAAGTCAGAATCGTCCGGCGCCCCCATTCCGAAGCGAGCAAGCTGGCGCGCGCCGCTTCAGTCTCTCGCCGGTATTTTCCCCAGAAATCGAGATTCCAGATAACGGAAAGATCCACCTCTCCCGCATTTGCCTTATAGGCGGGAATGACGCTTGCGATCTGCGGATTGCGTTCGCTGAAGGCTTGGGCCCCGGCGCTCACCATCGGAAACTGATTGGCACGAGTAATCCCGAGCTGCGCCTGCGCCTGAAGAACGCGCGCTGCGGCGATTCGCACATCATAGTTCTGTTGCAAAGCGGTACGAATCAATTGCTGCAACACCGGGTCCTGGAATACGTCCCACCATTTTTCAGTGCCCAGGGATTGCGCAGAGACGATGGAAGCTTGGTCCGGACCGTCGCCGCGATAGGCGCCGGGCGTATCCATAGCAGGTCTTTTGTAATTCGGCCCGACGGTGCAGCCGGCGAGCAGTAGCCCCAATGCCAGGAGTGTGAGCGGTCTCATTTCAGTCGCCTTCCTAAGACGTGGTTCCCGCAGAGGACTCCGCCAAGTTGTGCCGCTTTGCGCCTGAAAGTTTCTCTACAAAATAGAAAATCGCAGGAATGAAGAAGATGGCGATTGCGCTCGCGGCCAGCATCCCGCCAATTACCGTGGTACCCATAATTTTACGGGCTACGGACCCGGCACCTGATGCAAACCATAGCGGAGCGCATCCTAAAATGAACGCCAGAGAGGTCATTAGGATAGGCCGCAGACGCAGCCTCGCGCCGCCGAGCGCCGCCTCGACAAGCGGCTTGCCCTTCTCGTATTCGTCCTTGGCGAACTCGACGATCAGGATGCCGTGTTTGCTGATCAACCCCATCAAAGTCACCAGGCCGACTTCGGTGTAGATGTTGAGGCTGGCGCCGCCGATGCCGACACTGATGAACAGCAGCGCGCCGGCAATCGACATCGGCACCGAGACCAGAATGATCACCGGGTCGCGGAAGCTCTCGAACAAGGCGGCTAGCGCCAGATAGATGATGATGAGCGCAAAGCCGAAGATGGCGATGAAGGCGCTCGACTCCTGCACATATTGCCTCGACAGCCCGCCGTAATCGACTGCGTAACCTTGCGGCAGCGTCCGCGCGGCCAGGTCCTGAAGAAACTTCAGCACATCGGCCTGCGCCACGCCGGGCGCCGCGACGCCCTGAATGGTGGCGCTGTTGAGCTGCTGGAAGTGATTGATCGATTGCGGGATCGCCTCGGTCGTAATCGTCGCCACCGACGACAACGGGATCGGCACGCCGTTGACCGTTCCGATGTAATAATTGAGTAACTGTTGGGTATTCAGACGGTTGGCCTGCTGCACCTGCGGGATCACTTTGTAGGAGCGCTGGTCGAGGCTGAAATAATTGACGTAGCCGCCGCCCAGCATGCCGCCCAGCGCGGCGCCGATGTCGCTCATGCTCAGGCCTAATTGCGCGGTTTTGTCGCGATCGATCTGCACGACCGCCTGCGGCGTGTTGATCTTGAGATCCGAGTCGAGAAAAATGAACATTCCGCTCTTGACCGCCGCTTGCAGGAAATTCTGCGCCACGGTGTCGAGCCGCGCGAACGAATCGGTGGTTTCCAGGACAAACTGGACCGGCAGGCCTTGGCTGCCCGGCAGCGGCGGAAGCTGGAAGGCCGCCACGCGCGCGCCGGCAATCGCATTCAGCTCGTTCTGAATCTCCGGCTGCAATTCGTTGGTGGTCTTGCTGCGCTCATCCCAGGGCTTGAACACCATGCCGGCGATCGACGTGCCGGGGGCGTCGATCTGGAAGACATGCGCCGTTTCCGTGTGCTTGGCGAAGATCTCGTACACCTGCTTTGAATAGAGAAGCTTCTGTTCCAGCGTCGCGTTCGGCGACTGCGTGGAGGACGCGATGATGATGCCGGCGTCCTCCTGCGGCGCCAGTTCGCTCTTGGCGCCGCTGTAGAGGAAATAAATGCTGCCGAGCACGATCAACGCGAAGGTGACGGTGACCGGCAAATAGCCGAGGCTTCCGTGCAGCCAGCGCTGATAGCGGTGGCGCACGCGGTCGAACGTATGGTCGATAAAATCGGCGAGTCTATCCTGCCAGCCGCGCTGGCCGGGATCGCGCGGTTTGAGAATGCGCGAACACATCATCGGCGACAACGTCAGCGCAATGATCGCCGAAACCGTCACCGCGCCGACCAGCGTGAAGGCGAACTCGGTGAACAGCGCGCCGGTCAGTCCGCCCTGGAAGCCGATCGGCACGTAGACTGCAACCAGCACCACGGTCATCGCGATAATCGGCCCGCCGAGTTCGCGCGCCGCCGTGATCGCCGCCGGTATCGGGCGCATGCCCTCGTCGAGATGGCGGTTGACGTTTTCGACCACGATGATGGCGTCGTCCACCACCAGGCCGATAGCCAGCACCAGCGCCAGCAGCGTGAGAAGATTGATGGAGAATCCGAGCGCCAGCATCATCGTGAACGTGCCGATGAGCGACAGCGGAATAGCGACCGTCGGGATGAGCACCGAACGCAGCGAGCCGAGGAAGGCAAAGATCACCAGCGTCACGATCACCAGCGCTTCGCCGAGCGTCCAGATCACTTCGCGGATCGAGCTGTTCACGAAGTCCGTCGAGTCGTAAATGATGGCGCCGCGCAGGCCTTGCGGAAGCGCCGCGCGGACGTTGGGGAATTCCTTGCGCACGCCGGCGATGACGTCGAGCAGATTGGCTCCGGGCGCGACTTGGATGCCGATATAGACCGCTTGCTTGCCGTCGAATGAAACCTGCGATTCATAGTCGTCGGCGCCAAGCGAGACATTGGCGACGTCTTGCAAGCGCACGATGGCGCCATTCGCCTGCTTGATCACGAGATTGGCGAATTCCTTGGCGCTGTGCAGGCTGGTCGAAGCCGTCAGGCTGACCTGCACCATCTGGCCTTTGGTGGCGCCCAGCCCCGAAATGTAATCGTTTTTCTGAAGGGCGGTCGTCACGTCGGTGGCGGTCAGGCCGTAAGCCGCGAGCTTGGCCGGGTCGAGCCACGCCCGCAGCGCGAAATTCTGGCCGCCCAGAACTTCGGCGGTCTGAACGCCGGGAATCGCCTGCAGCTTGGGCTGCACGACCCGCACCAGATAGTCAGTGATCTTATTGCGCGGCAACACGTCGCTGTCGAAACCCATATACATGGCGTCGATGGTTTGCCCGACCTTCACCGTCAGCACGGGCTGCTGGGTGCCCGACGGCAACTGGTTGAGTACCGAGGCGACCTTGGTGTTGATCTCGGTCAGGGCCTTGTCGGCGTCGTAGTTGAGCCGCAAGTAGACGGTGATCGTGCTGACGCCGCTTTGGCTGGTCGAGCTCATATAGTCGATGCCGTTCGCCTGCGCGATGGCATTCTCCAGCGGTGTCGAGATGAAGCCGGCGATGACGTCGGGATCGGCGCCGTAATAGGTCGTCGACACCGTCACGACGGTGTTTTCCGTGCGCGGGTATTGCAGGATCGGCAACGAGCCGACGGCGCGCAGGCCGAGCACAAGAATGATCAAGCTGACCACGGTCGCCAGCACCGGACGGCGAACAAAGATGTCGGTGAAGTTCATGCGGCTGTCCTCGATGCCGGACGGGCGGTGAAAACGATCATCGTTCCTGCGCGCCGATCATCGATCAACAACTTTCGGATTGGGATTGTTGGCCGGCTGGACGGCATTGTTGACGTGCACCGGCGTGCCGTTGTGGAGCTTGATTTGCCCCGTGGTGACAATGGTGTCGCCGTCATTGACGCCGCTGGTGACCGCGACCTGATCGCCGCGGGTCGCGCCGATGGTGACGAACGTCTGCCGCGCGATCAATTCCGGCTGACCGTTCGCGTCCTTGCCCTTGTCGTCGACCACATAGACGATGTCGCCGTAAGAATTATACGCGATCGCCGTTTGCGGCAGCGTGACAAATTTCTCCGGCGCGGCGGTNNGAATTGATCGCCAAGATCTTTCCGGCGAAGCTGCGGCCGGGATAGGTGTCGACCTTCGCCGTCACCGCCTGCCCAACTTTGACCTTCGCCAGCGCCTGCTGCGGCACGAAGAAATCGACATAGATCGGATCAAGCTGCTGAAGCGTGACGAAAGCGGTGCCGGCGGCGAGATACTGGCCGAGATCGACCTGACGGATGCCGAGACGGCCGGCAAATGGCGCTCGAATGGATTTGTAATCGACCAGCGCCTGCTGCTGCGCCACCAGCGCCTGCGCGTTCTTGAGATTGCCTTCGTCGGTATCGGCGGCCTGCTGGCTCACTGCATTGATTTTGGCCAAAGCGCGATCGCGGTCGTAGGTGATCTTGGCAAGCGCCGCCGTTGCCTTTAAGGCGGCGAGATGCGCGACGTCATCGGCCGACGCCAATTCGATCAGCAGATCGCCTTTCTTGACGTCGGCGCCGGATTCAAAATGCAGCGCGGAAACGATGCCGGAGACCTGCCCGCTCAGATCGGCGCCATTGACCGCACGCACGCTGCCGACGGCTTCGATTTGGGAGCGCCATTCCGTCGACGCGACGACCATGGTCGACACGGTCTGCGGCGGGTTGGACAAGGTGGTCAAGAATTTTCGGATCATCACGCCCTTGAACGCCTCGAACCCGAAGACGGCGCTCAGGACCAGCCCGGTGAGAACCAGCATGATGACCATGCGCTTTAGCATCGCGTAACCTTCCTAAATGACGGCGCTTTCGCGGGGCCTGCCTACCTATCGATCGTCCAGAATTCAACCGCGATCTCCTGCGGTTGCCGGCCATAATTCGGGATTTAAGGCGCTATACCTAAGTATGCCACGTCATGGACGCTAGTCTGCTTTGGACTAACTGCGGGCAAGCTTCAGATCGCCAATCGCGTGCGCAGCGATCGAACCGAACGCCTTAACGGCCGCTGGGCCGGTCCGGCCAAGGCAAATCTGAGGGTGCCGGGGCCTTAACTATGAATGCGCTTTAGTCCGCCTCGAACCCAAAGCGCATGCCGACCGCCGAGTGGATCACCTTGTCGCCGAGCGCGGCGCGCGCGAGGTCGTAGAAGCGGTCGCCGGTACAGTGGCCTACGATGAGATAATCCGGATCGATGTCGCGGAATTCATCGATCGTCTTCTCGATGTAGTTGTCGCCGAGCGGCGGCACCACGTGGAAGCCGCCGATCACCGCGTGCACCTTGTCGACGCCGGAGGCGGCGACCGCCTGGCGCACGGTGTTGATCACGCCGCGGTGACTGCAGGAGGTGAGCACAACCAGGCCCTTGTATTTGACCAGGTAGACGGTGGCGAGTTCATGCTCGAAATCGTCGGGGATGTATTTGCCGACGTTTTTCTCCGCCGGCATCTTCTCCGGGAAGCAGCCGAAGCCGTCGAAGATACCGACGATCTCGTCGGTCGCCCGCAGCGGCGTCTCGAACGAGGTTTGCCCGATGCGGCCGGTGGTGAAGGCGTGGTCGGCGACGATCGCGGGCTCCGCCGCCATCATCAGCGTGAGATCGGCGTCGAGGATCGCGTTGCGGTCAAGCGCGCCGAAATTGCCGCCCGGATTGCGGCGCAGGCAGAAGGTGTCTTCACCGCCGACATAGAACGGCATTTTCCTCTTCAGCGCGCCCTTGTGCGCGTTGAGGAAGCCGACCGTGCCGCCGAAATGGTCGTAATGACCATGGCTCAACACCAGCGCGTCGAAGGTCGAGGGATCGATTTTGAGGATCGACAGGTTGTTGAGCAAAACCTCTGGCGTGTAGCCGAAATCGATCAGCACATTGCGTTCCTCGCCACCGAGGAACGATTGCACGTGCATGGCGAGGCCCCATTCGCCATTGAGCATGGTGCGTGGCGGCTTGTCGGGAACGGTGTTGCCGCTCCTGCGCTCGATGGTCAGCCCGCCGCGCTTTTCGGTCGGCACGAACTGGATAACGATGTTGTCGGTGACCATACGCACTGCCAGGCGGTCCACCTCCGGCACCGCGCGCCCGAGCGTTTTCGCCGGCGCGGTCCTGGCGCTGCCGGCGAGCGTCGCGATCACCGCCGAGATGAAGCCGGCGCCGCCGCCGCAGATGTGAGCGAAATTCGCGGCCACCGCGGGGCCGCAATTGCAGGCATTGAACAGCATTTTTGAAATTCCCCCGGAGACGAATTCAATTCAGCATATTCGTCCGTTGCCAAATGTCCAAGGCTATAGCCCCGCCAGAAACGCTTGCACCACTTTCGCCGCGCCGTGGTCGTCGAGATCGACATGACCGCCTTGCGGGAAGCGCACAAAGCGCTTGGGCTCGCGCGCCAGCGCGAACAGCTTTTCGCCGAAGTGGATCGGCACGATGCGGTCCTGCTCGCCGTGCATCACCAGGAGCGGCGCGGCAACGCTGGCGATGCGCTCGTCCGAACAGAATTTGTCTTTCATCAGCCAACCCACCGGGGCGAACGGATAGGCGGCAGCGCCCACTTCCGCGGCAGAGGTGAACGGCGCGTCGAGGATCACGGCCGCGACGTCGTGGCCGGCGGCGAGCGCCACCGCCACCGCGGTGCCGAGCGACTCGCCGAACAGCACGATGCGCCGCGCCGGAGTGCGCTCGCGTGCGAAGCCATAAGCAGCCGCCGCGTCGCGAATCAGGCCGTCCTCGCTCGGCGTGCCACTGGAGCCGCCATAGCCGCGATAACACAGGGCCAGGAGGCCGGTGCCGTCGGCGGTCAACCAGGTGAAACGCCCAACCCGCGCGGCGAGCCCTTCGGCATTGCCCTGGAAGTAGATGACGAGCGGCTTGCCGGCGTTAGGCGGCACATACCAGGCGAGCAGCTTTTCACCATCTGAACTTGCGAACGTCACTTCTGCCGCGCGCGGCAGTCCGGCCTGCGCCGGCGCCACGCGCTTGGCATCGGGGAAATACATCATCGCGCGCTGAAACACGTACATCAGCGCGAGCAAGCCGGCATAGCCGACGACGGCGACGACCAAGAGCCATTTCAGAACGGCCATCGGCCTCTCATAACACAAGCGTGACGGGCCGCGGGGGTTGCCCGGCTGGCATGATCGCCGTAGCGTCGTGCAAAACCTAACACTCGGGAGAAACGCCATGCCACGCTTGCGCTACATTGAGGAATCCGAAAAGACGCCGCAGATCCGCGCCATGATCGCATCCGCCGAGCGGACCGGCGCGCCCGATCCGCGCGTGGTCAGCATCATGACGCGCAGCAAGGTCGGCCTCGGCTGGGTCGAATTGTGGAACAAGGTGCTGTACGAAGGCGTGCTGCCGCACAAGCTGAAAGAAATGTGTCGCATCCAGATTTCAGTCGCGCACCAATGCGGCTATTGCTCGACCGTGCGCTCGCACGTCGCCAAGGCGGAAGGCCTGACCGAGGAGATGATCAACGATCTGTTCGTCTACGAGAACAGCCCGCACTTCACGCCGCGCGAGAAGGCGGCGCTGCGCTACGCCAATTTGTTCAAGCAAGGCGAGCACGCCATCGACAAGGATGAGGTCTATGCCGATCTCGCCAAACACTTCAATGACGAAGAGATCATCGAGCTCGGCCAGCTCTGCGCGCAGACCGACGGCGTCGGTAAGCTGGTGAAATCGCTCAATGTCGTGAGCTGGGAAGAGGCTTGCGAGATCAATCCCAAGCGCGCGGACGCCGCGCCGACGCAGCAAGCGGCGGAATAATCAGCCGAGCGGAAACGCCATAGTGCTCATCAGCGCCAGCGCCGGTTGCCGCGTATCGAGCCGCGTATGCTGCACGACCACCGGCATAGTCGAGGTGATGATGCTGGAGAAATCCGTGCCCTTCGGCACCGGCTCCAGATTGGTGAAATCGTTGAAGCGCAGATGCAGCGTGCGCCGCGCTCCGCAGGTGAATTTATAGGGCCGGCCGACTCGCGGTTGGCGAAGTAGACCGAGATCGAAACGTGCGCGTCCTCGTCGGCGGCGTTGAGAATGCACACGGTTTCATGGCTGGTAAGTTCGCGCGTCGTGCCGGTCGAGCCCGGCGGGATATAACCTTCCGCGATCGCCCAAACAAAACGGCCGATTGGCTTGCTCATGGCGCGGCTCCGTTAGCTCCTTTGCCGACGAAGCCGCCGATGCGGCCGGTGTGGCGTTCATGGGCGATGCCGGCGTTCTCGCCGTAAGGGTGGCCGCCGAAGCCATGCCGCATCATGGCGATGGCGCGCGAGGCGTCGTGTCTGCCGTCGCGCGAGGCGACAAGCTGCACGACCGATTGGGTGATCACCGGGATCGCCACTTCCATGTGCAGCGCGTCGTCGACCAGCCAGTTCACCTCGCCGGTATCGTCGACATAGGCGGGGACTTTCGCCAGCCCGCCTTGCTTGCGGTACATCGTCTCCATCAAATCGACCAGCCACGAGCGGATGACCGAGCCGTGCCGCCAGCAACTCAGCACGTCGGCGACCGGAAGCCGCTCGCGGTAATTCTCGAGCAGGTCGACGCCCTCGCCGATCGCCTGCAGCATGGCGAATTCGATGCCGTTATGAACCAGCTTGACGAAATGTCCGGCGCCCGGCCCACCGGCGTGCACGAAACCGCCATCGACCGCGAGCTTGCGCAGCATCGGTTCGACCGCCACGACGGCGGCATCTTCGCCGCCGAGCATGAAGCAAGCGCCTTCGAGCGCGCCTCCCGGCCCGCCCGACGTGCCGGCGTCAATGAAGTGAATATCCTTCAGCTTGAGCCGCGCGTGGCGGCGAATGGAATCGCCCCAATAGGAATTGCCGCCGTCGGCAATGATATCGCCCCGCTGCAACAAGCCTTCAAGTTGCGCGAGCACGCTATCGACCGGCGGCCCTGCCGGCACGTAGAGGATGACGAAGCGCGGCGGCGTCAGCAGCGCGGCGAGTTGCTTGAGGTCGCTGGCGGCCCTCAAACCGGCTTTGGTCAAATCGCCCGGCACCGTGTGGGTGTCAGTCCCGGCGACATCGAAGCCTTTGCTGAGTGCATTTTTTGCGAGATCGGCGCCCATTTTTCCGAGGCCGACGATGCCGAGGCCGCGAATTGAAGTTGGCATGATGGATGAATCTCACCGTTTACAGAGATTCGCCCCTGTTCAGGCAACGCACGGGAACTCGCTTGGTTGCATCGGCCCCGCGCGGCCCCGGCCTGGAATATCGCGACCGGCACATGATACCTAAGCCGCCATGAATCCCGCACCCGCCATCCGGCCCGCCACGCCCGCCGACGACGATGCGATCTGGCGCATCCTGGAGCCAACCTTCCGGGCCGGCGAGACCTATCCGGTCCCGCGCGACGTCAGCCGCACCGATGGGCTGGCCTATTGGCGCAGCGCAGGCCACGCGGTCTTCGTCGCCGAGCAAGGCGGCGACATCGCCGGCACTTATTATTTGCGCGCCAACACCCAAGGCGGCGGTGGACACGTGGCCAATTGCGGCTACATGGTAGCGAGCGGAGCGATGGGACGCGGCTTGGCGCAGGCGATGTGCGAACATTCATTGCAGCGAGCGCGCGAGCGCGGCTTTACCGCCATGCAGTTCAATTTCGTTATCGCGTCGAATGAGCGCGCCGTGCGGCTATGGCAGCACTGCGGCTTCGAGATTTGCGGCGTACTGCCGGGCGCATTCCGTCATCCCCGGCTCGGGGCCGTGGACGCCTATGTGATGTACCGCACCCTGTGAAGCGCGGGGACCGTGCGGTGTGGAAGCCGATGGCGCATGCCGGCGCGTAAATCTTGCGTAAAAAATCGCGCGGACAGTCGCAAGGGATTTATCTTTAACGATTCGACAATGGCCGTCGGCTAATCCGTGAGCACGGGCGACGCGATTCCATGCGGGACAATTTGGTCCCGCCGGAGACGTGTCATGGCAATAGCTCCTGTTTCTTCCCCCGCGCCCAACGTACCGCCGCCGGTCGATCCGCTGCGGCAGGCCTTCGGGCAACTGACCAACGCCCTGCAATCCGGCGACCTTTCGGCTGCGCAAAGCGCTTGCGCGAGCCTGTCGCAAGCTGCCGGCGGCGACCCGAACAGTCCCTTCGCACAGGCACTGAGCCAGATCGGCGACGCCCTGCAATCGAGTGATATCGGCAAGGCGCAAGCCGCGCTGGCCACGCTGCAGCAACAGATGCAGGCCATGAAGAGTGTGCATCACCATCATGGCCACCACCACGCCAGTGGCAGCGATCCATCGCAATCCACCCGCGGGCCGGCGAGCACCAGCAGCGATCCGACGGCGTCAACGTCGCCGGCAAACTTGGTCGACGTGACGGCCTGATCGGCCGCTGCGCCGCGTTTCCCCCTAACGCGTTTTCCAGCGCATCGGTTTGCGCCGGCAGATTCGCATGCTCGATACCATCATCCTGCTCACCGGACCGGTCGAGGAAGCCGCCTTGACGGCCGTCTTGCGGAAGCACAATCCGCAAGTTGCCATCCGGCCGGTGAAGTCCCTGGAAGACCTGGAGGCAGTCGACCCAAGCGCGCTGGCGCACGCGCGGTTGATCGCGTTCGTCACGCCAGTGATCGTGCCGGCGTGAATCCTCGGCGCGCTCGGTTTCGGCGCCTATAATTTTCATCCCGGACCGCCGCATTATCCGGGCTGGGTGCCCTCGCATTTCGCGGTTTACGACAAGGCCAAATATTTTGGCGCGACCGCGCATGCGATGACCGAACGGGTCGACGCCGGGCCGATCGTCGCCTGCAAGATGTTTGGCATCCCGCCCGGCACGAGCGTCCTGCGCCTGCAGGAATTGGCGTTTGTCGAACTGGCACGGCTGTTCTGGAGCCTGGCGCCGGCGCTCGCCACCCAAAGCGAGCCGCTCACCGAGATCCCGATTGCATGGAGCGGCACCAAGAGCACGCGCCGGTCCTATGCGGCGATGTGCGAGATTCCCGCCGATATTTCAAATGGGGAACTTGAGCGGCGGATCGCGGTGTTCGGCGCCGGTCATTACGACATCAGCCTGACCGTCACCCTGCACGGCCGGCAATTTCGTTTCACGCCGGAGCCGGATATACCGGTAGACGCTCCCAGCATCGTTCCCGCAGCGCCGGTTTTGGAGCCGGCGTAGCGCCTACATCGCCTTGACGATGCTCTCGGTCATTTTCTTGGCGTCGCCGAGTAGCATCATGGTGTTGTCGCGGTAGAATAGCGGGTTGTCGATGCCGGCATAACCCGACGCAAGGCTGCGCTTGATGAACATCACGGTGCCGGCCTTCCAGACCTGCAGCACCGGCATGCCGTAAATGGGTGAGGTCTTGTCGTCTTCGGCCGCCGGGTTGGTGACGTCGTTGGCGCCGATCACGAAGGCGATGTCGGCCTGCGCGAACTCGGAGTTGATGTCTTCCAGCTCGAACACCTCGTCGTAGGGCACATTCGCTTCAGCAAGAAGCACGTTCATGTGGCCCGGCATGCGGCCAGCCACGGGGTGGATGGCGTACTTGACCTCGACGCCTTCCTTCTTGAGCTTGTCGGCCATTTCCCGCAGCGCGTGCTGGGCCTGGGCCACCGCCATGCCGTAGCCCGGCACGATGATGACCTTCTGCGCGTTCTTCATGATGTAGGCGGCATCATCCGCCGAGCCGAGCTTGACCGGACGCTGTTCGGCGCCGCCGGCCGGACCCGCCACCTCGCCGCCGAAGCCGCCGAGAATGACCGAGATGAACGAGCGGTTCATGCCCTTGCACATGATGTAGGACAGGATCGCGCCGGAAGAGCCGACCAGCGCGCCGGTGATGATCAGCGCGGTGTTGCCGAGCGTGAAGCCGATGCCGGCGGCCGCCCATCCCGAATAGGAATTGAGCATCGAGATCACCACCGGCATGTCGGCGCCGCCGATCGGCACGATGATGAGCACGCCAAACGTCAGCGAGATGGCGACGATGACCCAGAAGTCGAGCGCGGTCTGGTACGCATAGAAGCTGTAGATGAAGAAGATCAGGCCGGCGAACAGCGCGATGTTGATGACGTGGCGGCCCGGCAGCATGATCGGCTTGCCGCTCATGCGGCCGGAAAGCTTCAGGAAGGCGATCACCGAGCCGGTGAAGGTGATGGCGCCGATAGCAACGCCGAGCGACATCTCAATCAGGCTGGCCTGATGGATGTGGCCTTCGGTTCCGATGTCGAAGGCCGCCGGCGCGTAGAAGGCGCCCGCCGCCACCAGCACCGCCGCCATGCCGACTAGCGAATGGAAGGCGGCGACCAGTTCCGGCATCGAGGTCATCGGCACGCGGCGCGCGATCACCGCGCCGATGCCGCCGCCGAGCGCAATGCCGCCCACCACCAGGCCCCAGGCCAGCGCGCTCTCCGGCGGATGCGAGCCGAGCGTCGTGAGCACGGCAATCGTCATGCCGGTCATGCCGAGATAGTTGCCGCGCCGGCTGGTGTCCGGGCTCGAGAGCCCGCGCAGCGCCTGGATGAACAGAACGCCGGCGACCAGATAGAGCAGCGCGACGAGATTAGGGCTCATGGCTCAGACTCATTTCTTTTTCTTCTGGTACATCGCCAGCATGCGCTGGGTGACCAGGAAGCCGCCGAAGATGTTGACCGAGGCGAAGGTGAGCGCGACGAAGCCTAAGCCCCGCGCCAGGATGGTGCCGTTGTCGTTGGCGATCAGCGCCACCCCGACCGCCAGCAGCGCGCCCACCACGATCACCGAGGAGATCGCGTTGGTCACCGACATCAGCGGGGTATGCAGCGCCGGCGTCACCGACCACACCACGTAGTAGCCGACGAATACCGCCAGCACGAAGATCGAGAGCCGGAATACGAAAGGATCGACCGCGTTTGCGATGTGCTCCATAAAGCTTCTCCTTCAGGCCGCCGTCTTGGGCTGAAAATTCGGATGCACGATCGCCCCATCGCGGGTCAACAGCGTGCCCTTGACGATCTCGTCGTCCCAGTTGATCGCAAGCTTCTTCTCTTTCTTGTCGATCATCGTGTCGAGGAACGTCAGCAAGTTCTTGGCATAAAGCGCCGAGGCCGACGCCGGCAGCCGTCCCGCCACGTTGAGATGGCCGACGATCTTGACGCTGCCCACCAACGCCACCTCGCCCGGCTTGGCGCCTTCCACATTGCCGCCGCGCTCGACCGCCAGATCGATGATGACCGAGCCCGGCCGCATCGAGGCCACCATGGCCGCCGAGATCAGTTTTGGCGCCGGCCGCCCCGGAATGAGCGCCGTAGTGATGACAATGTCCTGCTTCTTGACGTGCTCGGCCACCAGCGCCGCTTGCTTGGCCTGATATTCTTTCGACATCTCCTTGGCGTAGCCGCCCGCGGTCTGCGCGTTCTTGAACTCCTCGTCCTCGACCGCCAGGAACTTGGCGCCCAGGCTCTCCACCTGCTCTTTGGTGGCCGGACGCACGTCGGTCGCCGTTACGATGGCGCCCAAACGGCGCGCGGTCGCGATCGCCTGCAGGCCGGCAACGCCCACGCCCATGATGAACACTTTGGCCGCCGGCACGGTGCCGGCCGCCGTCATCATCATCGGCAAGGCGCGGCCGTACTCCTCGGCGGCGTCGATCACCGCGCGATAACCGGCCAGATTGGCCTGGCTCGACAGCACGTCCATCGACTGCGCGCGCGTGATGCGCGGCATCAACTCCATGGCGAACGCCACAACCCCGGCATCGGCCATCGCCTTGAGCGCGGCCTCGTTGCCGTAAGGATCCATGATGGCGATGACCAGCGCGCCCTTCTTGTACTTGGCGAGTTCGGCTGCCGCCGGACGGCGAACCTTGAGCACCACGTCGGCGTCCTGGGTGACGTCCTCGCCGATGCTGGCGCCGGCCGCCTCGAACTCGGCGTCCGGTATGCCCGACGCCAGCCCGGCGCCACGCGCCACCGCGACCTCCGCCCCCAGCGCCTTCAGCTTCTTCACGGTCTCCGGTGTCCCGGCGACCCGCGGTTCCGCGGGGTCTGCTTCACGTGCTACCGCAATTTTCATTCGCACCTCCGCGGATCGGCCGGGTTATGTCATTACGATGAAAGTCCGGCGAACGCGAAGATCAGGAAACAGATCGCGAAAGCCACGTAGCTCGACGTCTTCGAGCCGCTCAGCAGGCCCGAGACCCCGCCGATGATTGCGATGATGAAGATCGGCAGCGCCAGGAACCAGTGACCCATCACGCCGCCGACGGTGAGGCCGAGCAGCAGGTTGATCACGTGAATGATGCCCACGAAGGTGAATAGGATGAAGCGCTCATAGGTGCCTACATGCGCCGGATAGTCGTTTCCGGTCGCGGTGGCATATTCGACGGTGCCGTGGTCGGCCATGGTGAGATGTCTCCAGGGATCGCAGTGGTGGGAGTAGTCAGGTAGCGCAAATGGCCACCTGGAGCAACGTTTGCGGTCCTCAGAGCGGTTGAAGAACGTCCCAAAACCGCGCCTGAATATCATCGGGGGCCGGCATGATATTGATCCGGATCAATTCTCGGCCGGCGTCTTCAGGGTGCGGACGGTTTGAGCCCGACTTCGGCCAGCGCGGCGGTTTGCCGGGCAGCCACCTCGCGAATCGAGAAATGCTCGATCGCCTCGTCGAACAATCGATGGAAATTCAGTTCGGCGGCCAAATGCAGGAATACCGCCCCGAGGCCGATGGCCGCGCGGTCCATGAAAACGAATTCGCGCGGCACCATTACCGGCCCGCGTTTTTTCAACGCCTGGTGGACCTGGAAGGCTTCCTTGCGGCCGTATTCCGACGGCTTCACTCCGTCGGCCACGCTGCGCACCCGATCGTCGAGCAAGGGGCCGTAGATGAAGCGTGCCCATATATTGAGCGCCTCGATCAGCTCGCGGCTGAGGCGCTTGAAGCCCCAGACCTCGTAGGCGTGCACGACGCGATCGTCATCGCCGGTCAGCAGACCGCGATAGAGATCGACCACGCCGCCGACGAAACTCGGCGGGAAGATGCGGATGCAACCGTAGTCGAGCAAGTTGATGCCGGCCGGCCTGCGCAAGGACTTTCCATTGCCGTTGTCGAAGACCGTATAATTGCCGAGATGCGGATCGCCGTGGATGACGCCGAAGCGGCTGAACGGATGCCACCAGGCGGTGAACATGGCAGTGGCGAGACGGTTGCGCACGGCAAGCGTATCGTCCTTGTGCTCGAGCAGCTTGCGGCCGGTCATCCAATCCATCGTGAGCAGGCGGCCGGTGGACAGTTCCGGCCAGACCTCCGGCACACGGATGGCGTCACTGCCTTTCAGCATGTTGCGATAGAGCGCGACGTGCCTGGCCTCGCGGGTATAGTCGAGCTCCTCGCGCAGGCGCGCGGCGATTTCCTTGGCGATCTCGGTGGTGTCGAGCGCCGGATCGAATCGCTTGCGGATCGCGAATAGCAACTTCAGTTGCCCTAAGTCGGCCTCGACCGCCGACTGCATGTCGGGATATTGCAGCTTGCAGGCCAACTCGCTGCCATCGAGCGCGCGGGCGCGGTGCACCTGGCCGAGCGAAGCGGCCGCCGCCGGATGATGCTCGAAGCTTTTGAATTTTTCTTCCCAACCGGCGCCCAATTCCGCGTTCATGCGGCGCTTGACGAAGGCCCAGCCCATGGGCGGCGCCTGGCTCTGCAGCTTGGTCAACTCGGTGGCGTATTCCGCCGGCAGCGCGTCGGGGATGGTGGCGAGCAGCTGCGCCACCTTCATGATCGGGCCCTTCAACCCGCCGAGCGCGGCGGCGAGCCCGATGGCATTGGCGGCGCGGTCCTGCGGCACGCCCATCAGCCGCGCCCCCGCCATGCGCGCGGCCACGCCGCCCACTTTGGTGCCGACATTGGCGTAGCGCTTGGCGCGGGCGGAGAAGCGGTTTTTTTCGCGGTCGGTCATGGACGCCCTCATATAGGACGCCCCGCACACGGCTGAAAGGCCGCCTACTCGATCGTTTCGATAGTCGTCAGCACCGCGGTCGCCACCATCTCCGCGTCTGCCGCGCCCGTCGCGTGGTCGTTGTCCGCCAGCCAGTCGGCGAAGCTCGTGTGCGTGCGCGGCAAACAGGGATCCGGCTGGGAGGTCAACGGAAACAAGTCATCGAGGAAGTCGAGGTGGTCTTCGACGCAAGCGTTTTCCTTCGGATCGCGATGGGCGAATTGATCGCGCCGGTCGAAGAAACCATGGGTGGCGTGAAAGCCGAGCGCGCGGTAAGCCTCGAATTGTTCTTCCGAGACAATTGATCGAGCGTCGTCTCGTGCGGGAACGCGCTGTAGCGTTTCTTGTAGTGAAACACATAGTCGTTCTCGTCGCCGGTCAGCGACGATTTGATGTAGATGAGGATGCCTTTGCGATCGCCCGGATAGCTGATTTCCCCGATCGCCACGTGCGGCCCGCGATGCTTTTCGCAATTTCCCTTTTCGTCGATCGCCTTGGCGGTTGCTTTGGTCATATCGGCGATCTGCTGCCAAGGCAGGTCGATGCGCATGCCGAGATCGATCAGCGCGTAACGTTCGAGTACGTTGAACGCGCCGAAGGCCATCTGCGGATCGGCCTCCGCATCGACCGCGATGATTACCTTGCAGCGGCGGCGGAGCAGTTCGTAAACGCCGAGATTTTCGATGTGGCCGCCGTCGGTGAGATAGACCGAGCGCCGGTATTCGTTCAACTTCCCAAACATTTCAGCAATGAAATAGAAGTTTGCCCAGCGGTTCCAACCGCCCCTTTTTGCGACCCACTTGGGATTACGCAGCCAATAGCCCAGCCGGATATTGAGCAGCGCGAGCGTCGGCGTCAGCGGCTTGATTGTCGCGGAGCCCATATTGGATGAGGCGGCCGCCCCCGACGTCGCCATGGCGGTGCCGAGATCGAGCTCCGTCATGACGGATTCCATGTCGGCGGTAGCGACATAGTCCGTCGCCTTGCTGCCCACGAAATTCCGGCTGAACAGGAAGAAATCGGCGTTGCGGCCGCGCCGGTTGACTTGTTTTGAGCCCTGCACGTTCAATGCCGTGTTGATCAGATGATAGGGGCTATCGGCATCAGATAGTTGGCTCGGATTGAGAGGCAGAGGGCCGAGCGGCGGTTGGACGCCCGTATCGGGATCGCGGGGCACCGTCTTCATCGGCTGGAACAGGAAGGCCGTGCTGAGCCGGTCGCGATAGAGCGGGTGCAACGAGTTCGCGTTCGGCCGCAAAAATAAAATCACGATCAAGCAAACTAAACCAACTGCGATATAGAACTCGACAACGATGTTACCGCGAATTGGCGGGAGCGGAACGATGCCCGAAAAGTAATGCGCGCTGTTGGAGAGCCATTCGGGCGCCGTGAAATGAATGCAGTCGGCCTGTAGGCAGATTCCCCAGTAGCTGAACTGCAGATATACGGCCCAGACCAGGATCGGAACGATTGCGGCCGCGACGTAAATGGCCACGCGTGCGGCGTAGCCGAGAATCTGGTCTCGGATACGTTCCGATTCGAGTGCGCTCTTGACCACTTCGCCGAATTTATTGGCAATGAACGCGACCACAGCCGCAATCGGCGTGAGCGCCAGCACGACGCCCCTGACCCAGGCGACCAGTGCTGGAAGAAAACCAGTCTCTTTCTGGGTAAACATCGCGCCGAGGATGAGCGGCTGCAATTCGCAGAAGACGACGAATAGCAGAATCACCACCAGCCATCCGACGGCCTTCGTCAGCGCGTTGGGAACTTCGTGCTGGTTATTCAGCCACGGCAGGGATCGGAAAATGCCCCACAGGATGACGACGATCAGCAAGAGGATTGCGAGGTAAGCCGTAACGACAAAATGATCGAATGCGAAAATGTTATGGATTTTAATGCCGACGAGATTCGGCCCACGAACCTCACCCGCGACTGGGATTGAAAAAATGGTAATCACCGCCGCGGCCAGCAGGAACGGCAGCACAAGAATCGCGTTCACCACCAGTCCGCGCACATAGATCGAGGCGTTGCTCAGAAAATCGCCGGCGCCATCCGGAAACAGATAATTCGAAAAGTCGCGCACGTGCTGCAGCGACGGCGTCTCGTCTTCCGAGAGGTAGCTTTTGAACGGGAAGCTGCCGCCCGTTGCGGTCATGCCGGCGGACAGCGACGAGCCGATATAGCCGCCGCCGGAAACGGTCGACAGATAGTCGATTTTCTTCAGAACGTCGGCTTGCCGCAGCGCTTGCAGCGCGCCCAGGCAAAATGCCGCGGAACGGATGCCGCCGCCGGACAATGACAAGCCGACCACGTTGGATTCTTCTTTCGGCCGCAACGGCGTCGTGCCGTCGCTCATGGCCAGCGGCGTACCGTCGGAGGACTATTCCGGTTCGAGAGGGGCGATAGTGGGACGGTCAAGCTTGGCACGACGCTTGTTCAGCGAACCGATTTCGCTCTTGAAGACTTGATTGAATTGAAAAAGGTCGCCGAACGCCATGGCCGCCTCCCCCGCTGATCAAGTCTAGCCGGTGGGCGGGCAGCACTCAGCTATCGATTGCAGCCGCTAGGAAAGCAGCTCCAACTCGTCGATCAACTTGGCGATCACGCCAAGCCCCCCGTCCCAGAACTTGGGATCGCGGGCGTCGAGGCCGAACGGGGCGAGCAATTCGGTGTGATGCTTGGTGCCGCCGGCCGCGAGCATGTCGAGATAGCGTTCGGCGAAGCCGGCAGCCGAATGCTCGTAGACCGCATAGAGCGAATTCACCATGCAGTCGCCGAACGCATAGGCGTAGACGTAGAACGGCGAATGGATGAAGTGCGGGATGTAGCTCCAGAACGTCTCGTAGCCGGCCTTCAGCTCGATCGCGGGGCCAAGGCTCTCCGCTTGCACCGACATCCACAGTTCGCAGATCTTGTCGGCGGTCAGTTCGCCGTTGCGGCGTTCCAGGTGCACCTTGCGCTCGAAACTGTAGAACGCGATCTGCCGCACCACGGTGTTGATCATGTCCTCGACCTTGGCGGCGAGCATGGCCTTGCGCTGCTTCTTGTCGGCGGTCTGCGCCAGCAGCTTCTTGAAGGTGAGCATCTCGCCGAACACGGACGCCGTCTCCGCCAGCGTCAGCGGCGTCGGCGCCATCAGCGCGCCGTTGGGCGCGGCCAGCACTTGGTGCACGCCGTGGCCGAGTTCGTGCGCCAGCGTCATCACGTCGCGCGGCTTGCCCTGGTAGTTGAGCAGCACATAAGGATGCGCCGAGGGCACGGTCGGATGAGAGAAGGCCCCCGGCTGCTTGCCCGGGCGCACGGCTGCGTCGATCCAGCGCCGCTCGAAGAAACGGTCGGCGACTTCCGCCATTTTCGGCGAGAACGCGCCGTAGGCGGTGAGCACAGTCGCGCGCGCGTCGCTCCAGGGGATCGTGCGCTGGGCGACCTTGGGCAGCGGCGCGTTGCGGTCCCAATAGGGCAATCGTTTTTTGCCGAACCATTTCGCCTTCAAGGCATAGTAGCGATGCGACAGTTTCGGATAGGCGGCGCGCACGGCCTCGACCAGCGCCTCCACCACTTCGGGCTCGACCCGGTTGGAAAGATGGCGGGCGTCGGCGACATCCTTGAAGCCGCGCCAACGGTCGGAAATTTCCTTGTCCTTGGCGAGCGTGTTGGTGATCAGCGTGAACGGCCTCAGGTTTTCCTTGAAGGTCTTGGCCAGCGCAAGCGCGGCCGCCTTGCGCTTCTTGCCGTCGGCGTCCTGCATCAAGTTGAGCGCCAGTTCGATCGAGATCGGCTTGCCGCCGATGTTGAAGCGCAAGGATGCGATGGTCTCGTCGTAATTGCGGTTCCAGGCCGAATAGCCGGTGATCGATTTCTCGTGGAACAGTTCCTCGACCCGATCCTCGAGCTGGTAGGGCTTATCCTTGCGCACGTCCTCGATCCAGGGCCGGTAATGGCCGAGCGCCGGATCCGCCATGGCCGCTTCAAGCTTGGCGTCGTCGATCCGGTTGAGCTCGAGCGTGAAGAACAACAGGTGCAACGAAGCGGCGGTGATGCGCTCCTGCATGTCGCCGTAAAACTTGGCGCTGACGGGATCGGTGGAATTGCCGGCATAGCGCAACGAGGCATAGGACATCGCCCGGCCGAGCGTGTCGTCGAGCGCCTCATAGCGCCGGACCGCCGCCGCCAGCGCCTTGCCCGCATTCGGCCCGGCCGCCGGCGCGGCGAGCCTACCCTTGAAGTCGGCCTCGAACGCTACGCTGCGGGTTTCGGCGTTTTCCAGGTCCCATTTGAGCTCGGGACTGTCGATGCCCGGATAGAGGTCGTTGAGATTCCACTCGGGCAAGACGCCGAGCTTGGACGGTGTCGGCGGCTTTTTGCGAGGCGTGCTCTTGGCCATGGGCGGGTAATCTTTTTATACGGAAACGGGGAATTTCGGGCGCTCGGGGTACCATTTATGCCGCCGCCCGTGGCGATGCGATGGCAATGGGCGAATTTTCAACATATCGCTCGCCGGCGGCCCATTTAACAGCCCATTAGGCGCAAGTCGACCAAGCCCATGAAATCATTACTTTTCGTTTTACAATTCGATCTGAATAACTCTTCGGAAAGCCTGATGAATCTCCCTGTGTTGTAAAACCAACTGGGCCGCATGACCGCAAAGATTGATGTATTTTTTTGTTCGAAAAAAATCATTCTTGTACTGAGCTGATAGTCCCCCCACTTTAACATTACGATAGAAGGGCCTTAATGACGGCAGTTACGGTGTTTCTATAAATCAGGAAGAGCTAACCGATGACGACTTTCAAATTCGACGATTCACGCGATGGCCGGGACTTGATCGAGATCCTCATCGAGGCGACGAAGGTCGCTCGTGACGGAAGCCCGCTGTTGGTTCAGGTAGCTGGCAGGACCTACCAACAAATGGAGTTGCAAAAGCTCGTCGAGCTTCTACCTGACGAGGATCTCTTGCCTCGTCACGAGTCGATGATCGATGGGATATTTCAGAAAAAGCAACGAGGTTATCGCCGCACTGCTCACAATCTGATCACACGTGTTAATCAATTACAGGCCGAAGCGGCGCGCCGGACGTCGATGTCTTCGGTCGCCAGAGTTGTCAAACACATGCATCACGCCGGGGTCGAGTCGCGGCCTTTCATGAATCGAGGCCTGAGTGATCTGACGATCAAAGCGCTGTTGGATTGCGGAATCGATGCGCCAGAACGTCTGCTGTCCATGAGCCTTGATGACCTGCGCAAAATACCTGGCGTCGGCAAGGCGTCCCTCGCGGAGATCGATGGCTATCGTGCGCGGTTTCGTGCTCCAACTCCGAGCCTTAAATGAGCTATTCTAGGTTTTCGTAAAAATCGTTTCTTGCTAGTCAACAGAAGCAAACGCGAAAAGACGATGGTGAGCTGGCGGAGTGGCTATTTGGCCGCACCGGCCGAAATGAGCAGGTACTGCGTGAAGAGCTCGGTCGCATAGTGCACGGCGAAGCGGTGCATGCGCTGGATCGCCAGCAAGAGCAGAATCAGCAGCACGCCGATGATGCAGATACCCTTGCCGAGCATCGGGGCGATGACGATGAGCGCGACAAACGCGGCAGCGAGGCCGCGGAGGAGTCCGTAGTTGCCATTGAATCTGTCGACGTGCGCGGCTTTGCCGGCATCGGCGACCACCGCGTCGACCGTCAACCATCGCGTCCGACAGCTTGAGGCATAGCCCCGACTTATCGGTGGTTGGGGAACATGCGCGGTGATCGTCCAGGACCAGCCGCGATCTGACGACACAGCCCCTGCTACGAAATTAACCCTTCGGCCCCAAGAACCAACTATAATGATTCTTAAAATCGCTTCCCACGGATGACATGGCAGACGCATCTGCAATCGAGTGGACGGACGCGACGTGGAACCCGGTAACGGGCTGCACGAAGATCAGCGCCGGCTGCGACAACTGCTATGCCGCTCGATTCTCAGAGCGGTTTCGCGGTGTTCCCGGGCACCCGTTTGAGACTGGCTTCGACCTGACACTGCGACCAGCTCGACTGTTGCAACCCTTCGCCTGGAAGCGCCCTCGGATGATATTTGTGAACTCGATGAGCGACCTCTTCCACAAGGAGATCCCGCGATCGCACATTGCAGCGGTCTTCGACACTATGGAGAAAGCCGACTGGCACACCTACCAAGTGCTTACTAAGCGCAGCTCGCTGCTGCAGAAGTTCATCAACGACCGCTACAGGACTCGCGCCGCGCCGACGCACATATGGTTCGGCGTTTCGATCGAGAACAGCCAAGCAACATCGCGGATTGCGCACCTGCAGAGAGCGAACGCCAGCATTCGTTTCCTTTCCGTGGAGCCACTCATCGCCCCAGTCGGCAACCTCTGCCTCGACGGCATCCACTGGGTGATTGTCGGTGGCGAGAGCGGGCCGCGGGCGCGACCGATGAAGCCAGAGTGGGCGATCGATGTCCGCAACCAGTGCGTCGCGGCGCGAGTACCATTCTTCTTCAAGCAATGGGGTGGACGCTCACCGAAATCAGGTGGCCGCAAGTTGGATGGGAGGGTGTGGAACCAGTTCCCGGCGTGCGAAGTGCGGGTCAACGCGTGACGGCCGCGCCTTTCAAGTTCGACGAGGTCGGCTACTGGTCGGAACTGAAGCTTGAGATAGTAGAGAAGTACGGCTCCGCCTACACAACTGCATTCGCCAATCAGAAGGGGCTCAAGAAGTACTACATCGACGCGTTCGCCGGCGCGGGTATCCACGTGTCGAAGCGGACGGGAGAGCAGATCGAGGGCAGCCCCGCCCGCGCGCTCAAGGTGTCGCCGCCGTTCGATCACTTCTACTTCATCGACATGGATGCAGATAAAACGAACTATCTTGCATCGCTCTGCAAGGACCGAACTGACGTCACAATCCACACCGGCGACGCGACGCAGCATCTCACGCAGAAACTACTACCGACCATAAGGTTTGAGAAATTCAACCGCGCGCTTTGTCTGCTCGACCCGTATGGTCTGCACCTCGACTGGGAGGTCATGCAACAGGCCGGGCAGTCGCGGGCCGTCGACATGTTCCTCAACTTCCCGGTCATGGACATGAACAGGAACGCCATCTGGAGGGACCCCGGCAAAGTACCCCAAGGCGCCACGGAGCGGATGACAAGATTCTGGGGCGACGAGTCATGGAAGCAAGCGGCCTACGCCGAGAGTCCGCAGCAGAACCTCTTCTCCGGCCCCGACCTGATCAAGCAAGGCAACGACGCTATCGTCAGGAGTTTCCGCGACAGGCTGAAGAATGTTGCTGGGTTCAGAGTTGTGCCTGAGCCCCTGCCGATGAGGAACAGCAACAACGCAGTCGTATACTACTTGTTCTTCGCGTCGCAGAAGCCAGTGGCTCAAAAAATCATCGACGGCATCTTCGCGAGATTCCGAAGATAATTGCCAATTCAATTCGTTCCAAGCGGGGTCAGTTTAGCCAAATGTGACCACGAACCTCTTGTCGACTGCGGCAATGAATTTTTCTGTCCAGAATAATTCATTGTGCCCGCTAGGCATTGCCACACCGCAACTTCACTGAAGCGTCGACAATCCTCGCCAGTTCGAAATGAATTGTTTCGACTGCAAACGCGCCGATTTATTTCGTTTTTGATGGCTCGTCAGTGCGCTTTTTCCGACACCATCGTCCTGGAAAGCCAGGTCCGCATGCAAGTGGTAGCGACAGGTCTTGATCCGACAATTGGAATTCTGCACGGTAATGCCAGAGGGCAGCACGGGCTCGTATTTGATTTAATGGAGCCGCTGCGGCCGATGGTTGATCGGCTGTCCTAGAATTCGTGCAATCGAGGACGTTTCATCGGGCGGACTTTATACTGGCCAGTAATGGAAATTGTCGGTTAAATCCAGAACTTGCCCGCAATGTGGTAAGGGCCGTTGTAGCAACTAAAGAAGACGCTGCGGTCCAGCTAGCGTTGGGGCATTAATTGCCCTGCATTTATAGGAAAAGTAATCATGGGGGTGATAGATACTGATCGAGACTGGTGCGCGATCGCTGATGCGTTTCCATATTTTGGCGTCATCACCGAGGAGCGTTATAAAAATCCTTCGGCTGAGGATTTGAAGGAGTTTTTTGCAACCGGTCAAAATGAAATAGCGGCGTTTCTGGCAAGGAGCGAGCGTATCTTTGGCCCGTTTGAGCCGAAGTCGGCTTTGGATTTTGGGTGTGGTGTAGGCCGCCTCCTTATTCCGCTCGCGAAATTGGCAGGCAACGCTACGGGAGTTGATGTCTCCGACAAAATGTTATCACTGGCACGCAAGCACGCTAAAGATGCTGGCGTCTCTGTTACTCTTACCAAGTCGATTCCTGCCGACCAAACTTTTGACTGGGTGAATTCGCATGTCGTCCTTCAACATATTTCACCACGACGCGGCTATTCGATAATTCACGATTTGTGGGATGCCCTTGCGCCCGGTGGCCTTCTTGTTCTGCATATTACGACGTTTCGTGACAAAGCGCATTTGGGAGATCTCTTAGGGAACGATTCCATCGTCGGTTACGATGGCGAACGTGCCATCAATTATTCAAAGGTTGACGATCAAATACGTGGAATTTTGATGTACGATTACGATCTGAGCCATGTATTTGCGAATATGCCGATGGCAAACGGGTGCCCTTTGTATCTTGAAAAGGTCGACCACGCCGGTCACCACGGTTTCAGGATTTACGTTCGGAAGCGTCCGCCGGTCGCCCAAAATCGTGCCGTTGCGTTCGATCCAACTGTAATAGAGGACGCTCCGAAAAATACTTCCGACTCTGCGATAAGAACTATCGCTGCCAAAGTCGGAACACGTGTTGGATTGCTACGTCGGGGAGCAGATTTGATACGGCAAGCACTGTCGCTCTCTTTTCTGTTCCGAAAGTAGGAACTTGCCCGCAATGTGGTTAGGGCAGTTGTAGCGCCTAAAAATGATGTTGTGGTCCAGCCAAGGTTTTGACACTGAAGCTCGCAAGGTGGCAACAGCTGTTACTTTTTTCTGCGGGAAAGCCACACTTGCCTTCAAAGTGCGCCGCGGTGTGACACTCGGAATGTGTGTTGATGCGATAGGGCTCTCATCCGAACTTAGTAGATATGAGCCTAGAAAAATGGAGGATGGGTCGCTCTAAGTAGGTATACGACGCGAGTGCGAATAATAGTGCCACAGCAATCCACGATATGACTAACAATGGTCTCAAACTTTGAGGGATAGAACTAATAAGTCCGGAGCTCTCGCATGTTGCGACTAGCACCGCTAGCAATAATGCATGCCAAATATAAACAGAATAAGAGGCGTCCCCGAGATACTGCATTATACGAGGAAAAAAAAGTCCACCATATTCCGCCGCTACGACGGCATAAATCAGGAACGCACCGCCGACGCCAAAGGTCCCAACCCGTATCCATCCAGCAATGGGACCGTATTGAGCAGTGAGATAGGCACCGGCATAAAATGCCATAAAGGCAATCAATAAATTTACTATAGCATATTTACGGGCACCGCGATCAATCAAGTAAGCAACAAGGCAGCCAAAGCCAAATTCGATAACCAAGGCATGAGTATGAACTTCATAGGCTGAATACAAAACACCAGCGACCGCTTGTATTGCCATCCATACCAGGATAGCCGGGAAAATATGGCGGGGTGCGATGATCATAATGACCACAAGCCATACGTAAAAATAAAGCTCAAAAGCCAGAGTCCAAGCAGGGAACACAAACCAGTTCGCCGTAGTGGTTAAAAAGATCAATGACAACCAAGGAGCCATCGGGAACGTTGGCGTACTCAACGGCACCCAAACACTGACACCAACGGATGCAGCCAAGACAATCCAATACAACGGATATATCCGAGTGAAGCGCCGAAATGAAAAGTTAGTAGCAAACGCAAGCCGTCCAGTGGATCGGCTATTCACCGCATTCTGACTTATGATGAATCCTGAAATGACAAAGAAAATGTCAACACCACTGGAACCAAAATAATTCACAAAATAAGCGACATGGTCGACGCCCATTCCCAACTTCGTGCTCAAGCCATGATCAACCAAAACCATAATTGCAGCTACACCGCGCATAGCCTGAATGTTCTTATAAGTTTTCAACCGGAATTGCACAGAAGGCTTCCATACTAAATGGGATTTTGAGTATTGCACTTTGGCTCACCTGGCGCACACAGAGATGAAGTGTAGACAGCGACTGGCCACCAGCCCTTGTCCGTTCTGTCGCCAAATGCGCGATCTTGATCCGCTTTCATTTCCCCAAACGCACACATTTATCTTGTGTTAGCTGAGGGGTATTGAGCTCGAAAGTTACGTTCCGCCGGATGATTGATCAGCGCGTTGTTTGCCTATTTCACGGCTCGTCGCCTGTTTCGCTGCTCATAAAGCGGATCCTCGATGATTGCTTTTGCTTTCTGGTCGGCTGCCTCGCAGCTCTCCTGGGCATGAAATGGCCTTGAGCATGTGGCTGACATGCCGGACCTTGGATGTCGGCACAAGGGCTGAAGATCCCCTACAAACAGCCCAGACGAGGCCGTCTTCCGGTGCTAAAGCGCGCGAGCAAGATATCCGCGTGGTTCCGAATTTGCGGAAAAGTCGTTGTTTTGTTCACACAATTGTTTTGGTTTAGAATGTTTTCGCTCAACGTCGTCGGTGCAGGGGGCTTTTATAGCCAGGGCGGACGCGCTTCATGACAGATACTCCGAACGATACCGGCGGTCCAAAAACTTCTCGCACATGGCCGTCGTCGCGGGAAGTAGGTTTTGAGCCCTATACGGCACGCGGTCATCACTACCGCGATCAGTTATTCGACTTTTACGTCGCCACCGCAGATGCGCATTCGTGGTACGCGTCACAATACCAAAGCACGCCGGAACGTGAGTGGTGTGCTGATCGAATAACCAAAGGCTCAATCGTCGTCGACTGCGGCTGCCATCACGGCATGATGGCTGTGCTATTTGCCTTATGGACCGGGCCGACCGGCCAGGTTTTTGCCTTCGATGCGCTCCCCGAGAATGTCGTCGTTGCGCAGCACAATGCGAAATTGAATAATTTGGACAACGTCATCGTGCGAGCGAAGGCGCTTTCAGACGGTTCCGGTGTTGGCTCAGCCAATTTCAACCAAGGCAATTTGATCTGCAGCAAATCCGGCGTGGGCGAAACAACTGTGACATTCTCGCGCCTGGATGACGAAATTCCCTCAAGTGTGCGCGTCGATTTTCTCAAAATTGATGTTGAGGGCTTTGAGCTCGAAACGATGCGCGGCGCCCGACGTGTACTTTCGAACAAACCTATCATCGATCTCGAACTGCATAATTTCATTCATAATGGCAGCGTACTACGGAAAATCCGACGATTGCTTATGCGTCTCGGTTATTCGTTCTATTTACAGGAAACAATTCATTTCCCACCGCACGGTCCCTATGACGATTTCGATGTGGCGGCCCTCTCGAATCAGGAGAACCCGCACATCTTCTGCGTACCTAATGTAGAACGGAAAAGTTGGGCACATAGAGCCTTAAAAGCTGTTAAAAGAAATCAACTTCCCGATGATTTACTAGCTGTTGCCAACACATGGGAGGCCCTTGCTCGAAGCGATCCACTCTGGGCCATACTTAGTGAACCCGGCAAGCGTGGCCGCCATTGGAATTGCGATGCTTTCTTTCGGAATGGCGAGCAACAGGTGAAAGAATTGCTGGCCCGAGCTGAGGCTAGCGGGGCGCTTATCGGACTTGGAAACGCGCTCGACTTTGGCTGTGGTGTAGGCCGATTGAGTCGCGCCATGGCGAGCCGCTTCGATAAGGTGATTGGTATTGATATTTCTGAAACGATGATAAAGATCGCCCGTGAACTCAATACGGACCGCCCCAATCTTGGTTTCCTGCTGAACAAACATAACGACCTCAAAATACTAGGGGATAGCCAGTTCGATTTTGTTTGTAGCCATATTACGCTTCAGCACATACGCCCAAAACTGGCAGAGAGTTACATCCGGGAGTTCTTTCGAGTTACACGTCCGGGAGGTCATGTATATTTTCAGATCCCATCGCATCCTAGATCAGCGGGTAACGACCAATCGTCGTTATTGAATGAGACAGCATTATCCCCTGAACTATGCCGCGCCGAGATTTTAATCCGTTCGTCTCCTGCGGTTCTAATTGCAGGAACGTGCGATCGCATCATTGCTGTCGTGCGCAATATTTCGGATAAGCCTTGGTTACATCGCTTTAATCTTGGAAATCACTGGCTCACGCTTAATGGAGGAATGGTGCAGAACGATGATGGCCGCTCTTTGCTTCCTCCGCTGGTGAGCGGCGAGGCCGTCGAGATTGCTCTCGACGTCTCTGCGCCCATCGAGCCAGGAGAATACCGGCTTGAACTCGATCTGGTGCAGGAAGGAGTCCGGTGGTTCGCACAGGTTGGAAGTAGTACGACGTCGGTACAAGTCAATGTCGTAGCGACGATTCGTGCCAACGAGAGTGAGACCGAGATGCCGACGGCTATCGTCAGCAATATCGATCCGGTCTACAAAGCCGCTCCGGCCTTTGAAATGCACGCAGTCCATCGTAGTCGCATCGAAAGCCTGGCTCAGGAAGCAGGATTGAAATTAATCCGGTGTGATGACAACCTAACTGATTGGGTTTCTTACGAGTACTTCTTCGAGAAGCAGATTTAGTCGAGGCGCCAAGGCCATTGATTCTTTCTGACCGATGCAGCCTGACTCGTTTTCGAGGTCTGAGTGGCCTACTTTCTCCACTATCACTATACCCCCTTGTCCGCGTTGTAGAGGGTTTGAAAGCCCCAAATCGCTGGGACGTGGCAATACTGAGTCCAGCCATGTACTAATTTCGGCATACTGAATATAATCCTATCTCCATCAACGGGAGATAGATCATGCCGATCCTCAAGAACCTCACGTTCACCAGCGTTCCAGCGCGTTCCCACGACCCCGTCGCCAACCGCCGGGCCAAGCTGGCCGAGCGCCTGGAGGAACAGAAAAAGCTGCTGGCGAACGCCTCCTACGTCCGAACCGTCCAGCGCTGGACCGGCAAGGGCGACGAGCGCCGACAGGTCGAGAAACAGCAACGGGTCCGGCCCTGGTGGCGCGCCGACGCCGCCGGCAACATCGTGATGTCCGTCTACTACGGCACCAAGCCCATCGAGTTTGAGCGGGGCAAGGCCGGCATCGCCGTCGCGTCGAGGGAAAAGCTGCCGGCGCTCATCGACGCGCTGATCGGCGCGGCCAAGGCCGGCGAGCTGGATGGCCTGATGGCGGCCTCGGGCAAGCCGGTGGGCGCGCCCAAGGCCCGCAAGGCGGCCTAACAACCCCGGCATCGGCACGGGCGCGCCCTAGTCGCCCGTGCCTATTTCCTCAGGGACACAAATCTCATGGCCAGACGACGAGGCCGGCCGCCGGGCACGTCCGGGCGCGCTGCCGTCCTATCCGCCGCGCAGGTCAAGCACGTCTTCCGCGTCGCGCGGTCGCGGGGTCGGCACGCCGCGCGCGCCGAGGCGACGCTGGCGCTGACGATCGGCCTGGGGCTGCGCGCCAAGGAGCTGGCCGGTCTCACGTGGGCCGACGTCTACGAGCCTGATGGGCGTGTCCGGAAACTCGTGCACCTGAAGGCGGCGTACACCAAGGGCGGCAAGACGCGCGACGTGTTCGTGTCGTCGCCGGCGCTGCGGCGCGTGCTGGAAAAATACGGCGAGCGCGATTGGTTGGGAAGTGCGAGGGCCTCGCAGGCGGCGCTGTTCGCCAGCCAGAAGGGCGGGCCGATGACGGCGTGCTCGATGGCGCGCTTCCTCAAGGCGCTCTACAGCGAGGCGGCCATCGCCGGCGCGTCGTCGCACAGCGGTAGGCGCACGCTGATCACGCGGCTGGCCGAGCGCGGCGTCGACC
>PMAF01000249.1 GCA_003152455.1 Hyphomicrobiales bacterium | reverse complement strand
CACCTGTATGAAACACGTTTGAATTATCGCTCGCTGCCAGCGTACAAATCCATCAAAATAAAAAGCTCCTTCACACCGGCAAATTATCGTGCTTGCGCGCCGGCATCTCGACCTTCTTACCCTTGAGCATCGCCAGCGCGCGCGCCAGGCGCCGGCGCGTCGAGTGCGGCATGATCACATCGTCGATATAGCCGCGCTCGGCGGCGACGAAGGGCGACAGAAATCGGTCCTCGTATTCCTTGGTGCGCGCGGCGATCTTGTCCTTGTCGCCGATGTCGGCACGAAAGATGATCTCGACCGCGCCCTTGGCGCCCATCACCGCGATCTGCGCGGTCGGCCAGGCGTAGTTCAGGTCGCCGCCGACGTGCTTCGACGCCATCACGTCATAGGCGCCGCCGAAAGCCTTGCGCGTGATCACCGTGACCAGCGGCACCGTGCACTGCGAATAGGCGAACAGCAACTTGGCGCCGTGCTTGATCAGCCCGTTGTATTCCTGCGCGGTGCCTGGCAAGAAGCCGGGCACGTCTACGAAGGTGACGATCGGAATGCCGAAGGCGTCGCAGAAGCGCACGAAGCGCGCAGCCTTGCGCGAGGCGTCGCTGTCGAGCACGCCGGCCAGCACCATCGGCTGGTTGGCGACGAAGCCGACCGTCTTGCCGGCGATGCGGCCGAAGCCGGTGACGATGTTCTTGGCGTAGGCCTGCGCGATCTCGAAGAAGTCGCCCTCGTCGGCCACCTTCAGAATAAGCTCCTTGATGTCGTAGGGCTTGTTCGGATTGTCCGGGATCAGCGTGTCGAGCGACTCGTCGATGCGGTCGGGGGAATCCAAAGTCGGCCATTCCGGCACGCCGGTTTCGTTGTTGGCCGGCAGGAAGTCGATCAGCCGGCGCATCTGCAACAGACATTCGACGTCGTTCTCAAAGGCGCCGTCGGAGACGCCCGACTTGGTGGTGTGTACCGAGGCGCCGCCGAGTTCCTCGGCGGTGACCACTTCGTTGGTCACGGTCTTCACCACGTCGGGACCGGTGACGAACATGTAGGAGGTGTCGCGCACCATGAAGATGAAGTCGGTCATGGCCGGCGAATAGACGTCGCCGCCCGCGCACGGCCCCATGATTACGCTGATTTGGGGAATGACGCCGGAGGCCAGCACGTTGCGCTTGAATACCTCGCCGTAGCCGCCGAGCGCGGCGACGCCCTCCTGGATGCGCGCGCCGCCGGCATCGAACAGGCCGATGATCGGCGCGCGCGCCTTCATCGCCATGTCCTGCACCTTGATGATCTTGCCGGCATGCGCCTCGGAGAGCGAGCCGCCGAACACGGTGAAGTCCTTGGAGAACAGGTAGACGGTGCGGCCGTTGACCGTGCCCCAGCCGGTGACGACGCCGTCGCCGGGCACCTTGGTCTTTTCCATGCCGAATTCGTTGGAGCGGTGTTCGACGAACATGTCGAGCTCCTCGAACGAGCCCTTGTCGAGCAGCAGTTCGATGCGCTCGCGCGCGGTCAGCTTGCCGCGCTTGTGCTGGGCCTCGATGCGGCTCTGGCCGCCGCCCAGCCGCGCCTCGTCCCGCCGCTGCTCCAGCCTGTCGAGAATGTCCTTCATAAGCCCTGCCCTGCACCAACCGGCTGCAAAATGCATACCACGGGGGCGCGCCGCTTTCTTCCCCTCTCCCCTTGGGGGAGAGGGAAGAAGGCACGCCGATAGCCCCTGCCCTGACCGCCAGACTTGGCATCCCCGCCAAAGCCTGCTTACAACCGCGCCATGTCCGAACCCGCCACCGCCGCGCAACTCCTCCAGCAGGGCCTGTTCCACCACCGCCAGGGCGACCTGGTGGAGGCCATGGCGCGCTACGTCGAGGTGCTGCGCACCGACCCGCAGAACCCCGACGCGCTCTATTACGTCGCGGTGGTCGCCTGCCAGGAGGGGCAATACCGGAAGGGCATCGATCTCGCCCGCCGCGCCATCGACTTCGGGCCGCCGCAGGCGCGCGTGCACAACCTGCTCGGCCAGGCGCTGTACCGCGAGGGCGAGCGGCTGGAGGCGCTCAAGAATTTCGACCGCGCCATCGCGCTCGACGCCAGTTTCGCCGACGCCCACGGCAACCGCGCCAACATCCTGGTCGACGCCGGCTTTGCCGACGAGGCGCTGAAGAGCTTCGACCGCGCGCTCGCGCTCAATCCGGCCTCCGGGCCGGACTGGCTCAACCGCGGCGCCTTGCTGCAGGAGCTCGGCCGCCACGACGAGGCGCTGGCGAATTTCGACAAGGCGATTGTGTGCGGCCCGGATGTCGCCGAAGCGCACGTCAATCGCGGCAACGCGCTCAAGGACCTCGGCCATCTCGACGCCGCCGGCGGCCTAGCGGTGCCGCCGCGCTTCGACGAGGCGATGGCGGCCTACGACAAGGCGATCGCACTCGAGCCGCGGCTCGACGAGAGCTATCTCGGCCGCGGCCTGCTCAAGCTGCTGCGCGGCGACTGGCAGACCGGCTTTGCCGATTACGAACACCGCGAGAAAGCCGGCGAGCCAACATTCGCGCCCTTGCCCGATCCGCGCTGGGACGGCGCGCTGCGCGAGGGCGAACGCCTCGTGCTGGTGAACGAACAGGGCCTGGGCGACACCATCCAGTTCTGCCGCTTCGCGCCCTTGCTGGCGGCGCGCGGCTTCGACGTGACCATCCTGACCCGCAAGGCCATGGCGCCGCTGCTTTCATCGCTCAACGGCGTGACGATCGCGACCGACGCCGATGCGCTCGCGCTCGATCCGCGGCCGCTGCGCTGGCTGCCTTTGCTCAGCGTTCCCGGCGTATTGGGGATCCGGCCGGATACCATGCCGGCGGACGTGCCCTACCTCGCGGCGCAGCCGGCGCGGATCGAGGCCTGGCGCGCACGCCTCGGCGACGGCCATTTCAAGATCGGGATCAACTGGGCGTCCGGCCACTCGGACAAGGCCCCCTTTACCCGCCGCGACATCGCGCTCGCCGATTTCGCCGGGCTCTCCGCCCTGCCCGGCGTGCAACTGGTCTCGCTGCAAAAAGGTCCGGCGGCCGCGCAGATCGGCCAGGTCCCATTCGGCGGCCGGATCGTGACGCTCGCCACCGACCCGGACGCAGATGCGGATTTCTTTCTCGATACCGCCGCGGTGATGCACGGGCTCGATCTGATCGTCACCTGCGATACCTCGGTCGCGCATCTGGCCGGCGCGCTGGCGCGGCCGGTGTTCACCGCGCTTCCCGCGATTGCCGACTGGCGCTGGCTGATCGGCCGCGACGACACGCCCTGGTACCCGACCATGCGGCTGTTCCGGCAGGACGCCGGACGGCAATGGCAGCCGGTGATGGCGCGCATTACCGAGGCCGTGCTTAAAAAAGCGGCGTCCGACGGCGCTTGAATCGATCGCCCTGTCTCTTGCCTCCAAGGGAACTTTTTTGATTTCATGGCGTTTTACCGTGACCAACGGGGAGTTATGCCATGAGCACCAATAAAGCCGCCGCGGCCCGCAACGGCACGCCGCGCCTGCAAACGCCGACCGATCTCGGCGCCAACGCCACCAAGGACATTGCCGGCGCGATCAACGCGCTCTTGGCCGACACTTTCGCGCTCTATCTCAAGACCAAGAATTTCCACTGGCACATGAGCGGACCGCATTTCCGCGACTATCATCTGCTGCTCGACGAGCAGTCCGACCAGATCTTCGCCATGACCGATGTGCTGGCCGAGCGCGTGCGCAAGCTCGGCGGCCGCACCATCCGCTCGATCGGCGAGGTCTCGCGCCAGCAGCGTATCGCCGACAACGATGCCGACTATGTCACTCCCGACGACATGCTGGCGGAATTGCGCGACGACAATCATCGTTTCGTCAGCGCGATGCGCGAGGCGCACGACGTGTGCGAAGAGCACGGCGACGTGGCCACGACCAGCCTGCTCGAGGTCTATATCGACGAGACGGAAAGGCGCGTCTGGTTCCTCTACGAGGCCGGCCGCCAAGGCAACCCGACCGGGCATTAGCTCTTATCGCGCGTGCCGCAACACGGTGACGGCAGCGCCAAATTCGCCATAGTGATACGCGCGCCGCTCGATCTCGGCGTCGTCGCTGCCCCATTGCGACCTCTGCCAGTCCTCGTCGACATGCGCGGCGGCCCATGCGGCATCGGCATCGAACGCGTCCTCGGCGAGCGCCAGCGCCAGCAACGCCGAGCCGGTGAGCGTCGTGATCGTGGACACCGCACCTAAACGCCAAGCATCGGCGGGAATCTTCGCGCCCATGGCAGCGATCGCCTCGGCCGGCTGCGCCACATGCACGACGCCCTGCGCCAGCACAAAACGGGCGCCAATCGCCGCCCGCGCCCAGGCCAGCACCGGATCCCAGGCGCGCGTCTGGCTTGCGACCAGCCCTTCCGGCGCTGCGGCGCGATAGCACAGCAGATCCGATCCGAGATATTTCGTCATCTCCTCGGCTACCGCTTCCGGCATATCCGCCACCGCGTCGATCACCGCGTTGGCGAGCCGCGTCAGCGGCATGCCCGCCGGGTCGATCAGCGCGGCTTGCGCGTTCCACTCCTCGGCGATCGCCTGTGCAAGCGGTGGCGTCGGTGCGGTGAGTCCGCGCCGCGCCGGCGTCTTGACCGGTTTGCCGTCGAGCAGCAACGCGAAGCCGTCCGGCCCGGCCTCGCCCACATGCGCCCTGGCGTAGAAACGTTTACGCAGTCCCGTGCATGCGCTGCGTCGCGCCGCCTCGCGCGGGTCGAGCGGCTGGTTTCCAAAGATCTCAGTGAAAATGTCGCGCATCAGAATGACGTGATTGTGCGCCGCAACAAGGGCGCCAGCGTGGCGGGCCCCGGCCGGCCTAAGGCGCGGAAAATAGCCGGTTCGGCGTTCGTAAGCATTAACTCCAAGCGGCGATTTTGCCGCCCGGCGGCCTTGCTGCCGCCCCTTTCGGAGAGCGAAAAAGGCCTGTGAACACGAGTGGTTGATAGATGCCAAGCATAACGGAAGGATAGGTAGCCTTGGGGGGTTCTACCCAATATATTCCGCCCCCTGAATCGCGGCCGCCCAACAAAGCCGCGCCGGGGGAATCAGCCGCCTGAGGCTTTGACGCGACACCGTCGGGTCACCCGCGGTGAAAAGCGCGTTTCGAGGAGTGAATGAAGAATACCGACATTGCCGCGCCCGACTACTTCCACAAGGTCGTGGATTGCCAATGGGCTTGTCCGGCGCACACGCCCGTCCCCGAATACATCCGGTTGATCGCGGCGGGACGCTACTCCGACGCCTACATGGTCAATTGGTATTCGAACGTGTTTCCGGGAATCCTCGGACGCACGTGCGACCGCCCGTGCGAGCCGGCCTGCCGGCGCGTGCGCGTTGAGGACGAACCGGTGGCGATCTGCCGCTTGAAGCGCGTGGCCGCCGACTACAAAGACGACATCCGCGCGCGGCTGCCGCAGCCCGCGCAAAAGAAAAACGGCAAGCGGGTCGCGCTGGTCGGCGGCGGCCCGGCCTCGCTCACCGTCGCGCGCGACCTCGCGCCGCTCGGCTATCAGTGCCTGGTGTTCGACGGCGATCCTCGCGCCGGCGGCATGATCCGTTCGCAAATCCCGAAATTCCGGTTGCCCGACGCCGTCATCGACGAGGAATGCGGCTATGTCCTCGATCTCGGCGTGGAATTCCGCGGCGGTCAACGCATCGACAGTATGAAGGCGCTGCTGGCGCAGGGCTGGGACGCAGTCTTCGTCGGCTCCGGTGCGCCGCGCGGCCGCGATCTCGACATCCCCGGCCGCCAGGAAGCGGCCAAGAATATTCATATCGGCATCGATTGGCTGTCCTCGGTGTCGTTCGGCCACACCACCAAGATCGGCAAGCGCGTGATCGTGCTCGGCGGCGGCAACACCGCGATGGACTGCTGCCGCTCCTCGCGCCGGCTCGGCGGCGAGGAAGTGCAGGTGGTCGTGCGCTCCGGCTTCGAGGAAATGAAGGCGTCGCCTTGGGAAAAGGAAGACGCCATGCACGAGGGCATCCCGATCCACAATTACCTGGTGCCCAAGCGTTTCACCCACGAGACCGGCAAACTCACCGGCATAACGTTTGAGAAGGTAAAGGCTGAGTTCGACGCCAAAGGCCGCCGCAAGCTGGTGCCGGCCGGCGAGCCCGAACAGCATTTCCCCTGCGACGACGTGCTGGTGGCGGTCGGCCAGGAAAACGCCTTCCCCTGGATCGAGCGCGACGCCGGCATCGAGTTCGACGAGCACGGCATGCCGAAGGTCGATGTCGCGACCATGGCCTCGACCAATCCGAAGGTCTTCTTCGGCGGCGATGCGGCGTTCGGCCCGAAGAACATCATCTGGGCGGTGGCGCACGGCCACGAAGCCGCGGTCTCCATCGACAAATATCTCCATGGCGAGGATGTCGCCGACCGGCCGTTGCCGGCGGTCGCGTTGATGAGCCAGAAAATGGGCATCCACGAGTGGTCCTACGACAACGAGATCGCGCTCGATAACCGCTACAAAGTGCCGCTGCGCGACAAAGTGATCGCGCTCAAAGACATCAAGGCCGAGGTCGAGTTGGGCTTCGATCCCGAGCTGGCGCTGGCGGAAGCCGGCCGCTGCCTCAATTGCGACGTGCAGACGGTGTTCTCGGCGCAGCTTTGCATCGAATGCGACGCCTGCGTCGACATCTGCCCGATGGACTGCATCACCTTCACGCCGAACGGCGAGGAAGCAAGCTTGCGGCAGCGCCTCACCGCGCCGGCGCATAACCTCAGCCAGGCGCTCTATGTCCAGGACGGGCTCAAGACCGGCCGCGTCATGGTGAAAGACGAGGACGTCTGCCTGCATTGCGGCCTGTGCGCCGAACGCTGCCCGACCGGCGCCTGGGACATGCAGAAATTCTTATTGGATATGACCTACGCAGGGACTTCATGCCGACCGCCACGCCGATCAGCCGCGTAAACGACTTCGTCGTCCGCTTCGCCAACGTCAACGGCTCGGGATCGGCGAGCGCGAACGAGATGTTTGCCCGCGCGGTGCTGCGCATGGGCATTCCGGCGGCGCCCCGCAACATCTTCCCGTCCAACATCCAGGGCCTGCCGACCTGGT